>JAITDH010000199.1 GCA_031282665.1 Zoogloeaceae bacterium
AACCTACGAAACCACATTCAGACAAGCAACGTATGCCGACTCTGTCCCCTGATCTCCTGATCCCTGCCTCCCGCCCCCCCGACCGGCAATCCTCGCCCGTCCACCACGCTGCGCAGCACGAAGCTGGTATGCACGCCGGAAACGCCCGGGATGCGCGTGATGCGGTTCAGCAATAGTTCCTGGTAGGCTTCCATGTCCGCCACCACGGCTTTCAACTGGTAGTCGGCGTCCTGGCCGGTGATGAGCAGGCATTCGATCACTTCCGGGATGTCGGCCACGCTCTGTTCGAAATGCTCGAAGCGTTCCGGCGTGTGGCGGTCCATCGAGATGTGGATCAGGGCCATCAGGGAAATGCCCAGCTTGCGCGCGTCCAGGAGGGCGCGATAGCCGACGATCAGCCCGGCTTCTTCGAGCGCGCGCACCCGACGCAGGCAGGGCGAGGGCGAAAGGCCGATGCGTTCGGCCAGATCCTGGTTGCTGATGCGCCCTTCCCGTTGCAGGAGGTCGAGGATGGCGCGGTCGTAGCGGTCGAGGGGCATATTCATGATCCGGATCGGTCAATATCGTGTAACAGGGATTCGTGGAATTTTATTCCAAGAATCGACCATCTGGAGGATTTTGATTTCAAAATCATTGATTTCGACGCCAAAATCGCAAGCACATTCCAGGCGCTTTTCCGTACCATGGCGATATTCCCCTTTCCCTGAATGGAGTTTTGCCATGTTGTTTCCCGCCGCCCGAAAGTATCGTCCGTTTCCGCCCGTCGTCCTGCCCGACCGCCAGTGGCCGCAGCGCCGTATCGAGGCCGCTCCGGTCTGGATGAGCACCGATCTGCGCGACGGCAACCAGGCGCTTTTCGAGCCGATGGATGTGGAGAAGAAGCTGCGCCTCTTCCAACTGCTCTGCGACATCGGCGTGCAGGAGATCGAGGTGGCCTTTCCCGCCGCTTCGCAGACGGAATTCGATTTCGTGCGCCGCCTGATCGAGGAGGATCGCATCCCCGAAGAGGTCACCATCGAGGTCCTCACCCAGGCGCGCGAACCCTTGATCCGCCGGACTTTCGAGGCCATCCGGGGCGCTCGGCGCGCCATCGTGCATGTCTATAACGCGACTTCCGCGCCGTTCCGGGAAATGGTGTTCGGCATGACGAAGGCGGAGGTGACGCGGCTGGCGACCGGGGCGGTCGAACTCATCAGGACGCTGGCGGACGCCCTGCCCGAAACACGGGTCACGCTCGAATACAGCCCGGAAACCTTTACTGCCACGGAACTCGATTTCGCGCTGGAGGTGTGCGATGCCGTCACCGAGGTCTGGGACGCCACGCCGCGGCGGAAGGTGATCCTGAACCTGCCGACCACGGTGGAGATGGCGACGCCCAATGTATATGCCGACCAGATCGAATGGATGCACCGGCATCTGCGGCGGCGCGACAGCATCATCCTGAGCCTGCATCCGCACAACGACCGCGGCACGGCGATCGCCGCCGCCGAACTGGGGCTGATGGCCGGCGCCGACCGGGTGGAAGGCTGCCTGTTCGGCAACGGCGAGCGCACCGGCAACGCGGATCTCGTGACGCTGGCGCTCAATCTGTATACGCAGGGCGTCGATCCCGGTCTCGATTTTTCCGATCTCCCGGCGATCGCCCGCGCGGCGGAAGCCTGCACGCAACTACCCATCCATCCGCGCCATCCCTACGCCGGGGATCTGGTCTTCACCGCCTTCTCCGGCTCCCACCAGGATGCCATCCGGAAGGGACTCGCCGCGCAGAAGGCGTGGGCAAATGCGGCGGCTGCGGAAGAAAGCGGCCTCTGGAACGTCCCCTATCTCACCATCGACCCGGCGGACATCGGCCGCAATTACGACGCGCTGATCCGCGTCAACAGCCAGTCCGGCAAGGGCGGCATCGCCTTCCTGCTGGAGACGGAATACGGTCTGGCGTTGCCCCGCCGCCTGCTGATGGAATTTTCCGGCATCGTGCAGAAACACATGGACGCCGAAGGCGGCGAGGTGCGCGCGGAGGGGCTGTGGAAGCTGTTCAGCGACACCTACCTGGCCCATTCAGCATCGCTCGACTACCGCGAGCATCATCTTTTCGAAGCCGGCGAGAGGCAGGGAATCCGCCTGGTGCTGGAGATCGACGGCGTCACGCGCACGCTGGAGGGCTTCGGCAACGGCCCCCTCGACGCGGCCGCGCGCGCCCTGGAGCAGGCCGGCCATGCCGTCCGCATCCTGAGTTTCGAGGAACGGGCGCTCGCCGCCAGCCGGCAGGCGGGCGAAGCGCGCGCCTCGGCCTTCGTGGAACTGGCCCTGGAAGGTCGCTCCGGCGGCTTCTACGGCGTCGGCCTGCACGAGAACATCGTCACGGCCTCGCTCATGGCGCTGGTGCGCGGCGTGGCAGAAATCAGGAATCAGGGATCAGGAGACAGAGCGGGTGCTGCGCGGCCTTCGTAGTCAGTGACCGGTATGCGCATGGTTTGCTTTTTCTGATTCCTGATACCTGATTCCTGATCCCTGCCCTGAAGCCATGCATCCAGCTCCACTTCCGGCAGGAGGCCGGTTTTTTGCGCCAGGGGTTTGCCCGTGGCGTCCAGGAGCAGGGTGAAGGGCAGTCCCTGCGCGACGTTGCCCAGGTCGCGGGTGAGCATCAGGGCGCGCCCATCGCCCAGCCAGGAGGGATAGGCGAGCGGCGTTTTCCGGGCGAAGGCGCGCACATTTTCCGGCGTGTCGAGCGCAATGCCGATGAACTGCACGCCCTTGGCGCGCCATTTTTCCTGCAAGCGGGAAAAGGCGGGGATTTCTTCCTTGCAGGGCGGACACCAGGTGGCCCAGAAATTGACGACCAACACCTTCCCCCGCCATTGCGCCAGACGCGCGTCTTGCCCCTCCAGCGTGCGGAAAGGATGCGCCAGCAGGGCCTCCGCATCGCCCGCCCGAACGGGAAGCGGGAGCAGGAGGAAGAGAAGGAAGAGGAAAAGAAGGCCGGGCAGGGTCCGGCAAAGCCTTTGCGGGATCGTCATGTTTCCACCGTCAGCAGACGTTGCACGCCTTCCAGCGGCAGGCGTTCCTGGATGCGGCCGTCGCGGCGGCGAAAATGCTGGCGCTCCGTCCGCGCGGGGAAAACGAAGAGATTGACGTCCGCTTCCGGCAGGGAAAGTTGCAGGCGCGCTTCGGCGCGTTCGTTGCGCAACTCGCCCGAAACGAAGGAAAGCGCGTGGTCGAGGAGGAAAATTTCCACGTCCTTGGCGCTGTCGGCGAACAGCATCAGGTCGATGGCGGAAAACTCCCCCGCCGTTCCATCCAGCACCGCGCCGGTCAGGTAAGGGCGGAAAGGCCGCAGCAGGGTCATCGCCCGCACGGCGGCCTCGCGCAGGCGGCGCAGGCGTTCCGGCTGCGCCTCGCCCTGGTAGAGAGCCAGGTAGAGGCGCAATTCGCTTTCCACCTCGGCATCGTCGGGCAGGCGGGCGGATTCCGGCAGGCCAAGCTGGCGCGCCGCCTTGCGCTTGGCCAGGGCCATGTCGCCAAGGCCATCCTCGGCCATCAGGCGCGCCGCCACACTGGCGATATGGGTACGGGAAACGTCGTTGCGGGCAGGGCGGGACATGGTCGGTCGAATCGGCGGTAATCCAGTAGAATCTCCGAATTTTAAGCCGAAAGGTGAGAAAGGACGAAAAAGGAACGAACATGCACATTCATATTCTCGGCATCTGCGGCACATTCATGGGCGGACTCGCGCAACTGGCGCGCGCCGCCGGCCACGCGGTGAGCGGTTGCGACGCGCAGGTCTACCCGCCGATGAGCGAACAACTGGCGGCGGCGGGCATCGAGCTTTGCGAAGGCTACGACGCGGCGCAGATCGCCCGCCGGCCGGACCTGTTCGTCATCGGCAACGCGATCTCGCGCGGCAATCCCCTGCTCGAAGCCATTCTCGACCAGGGGCTGCCCTATGTTTCCGGGCCGCAATGGCTGGCCGAACACATCCTGCAAGGCCGGCACGTGCTGGGCGTGGCGGGCACGCACGGAAAAACCACGACCGCCGCCATGCTCGCCTGGATCCTGGAAGAAAACGGCAAGGCGCCGGGTTTCCTGATCGGCGGGGTGCCGCGCAATTTTTCCGTTTCCGCCCGCCTGGGACAATCCCCCTTCTTCGTCATCGAAGCCGACGAATACGACACCGCCTTTTGCGACAAGCGTTCCAAATTCATCCACTATCGCCCGAGAACCCTGATCCTGAACAATCTCGAATTCGATCATGCGGACATCTTCAGCGATCTGGCCGCCATCGAGCGGCAATTCCACCATCTGGTGCGCACCCTCCCTTCCTCCGGCCTGATTCTCTGCAATCGGCGGGAAGCGAGCCTCGCCCGCGTGCTGGCGCAAGGCTGCTGGACGCCCGTGCAATATTTCAACGATCCCGCGGGCTACCGGACGAGCGGCGACGACGCCGAAGGCAGCCTGATCCTGCAAGACGCCGACGGCGAAATCGCGCGCGCGACATGGACATTGACCGGCGAACACAACCGCCAGAACGCCTGCGCCGCCCTGCTCGCCGCGCAACACGCGGGGGTATCGCTCTCCGCGGGAATGGCGGCCCTTGCCCGCTTCGCCAACGTCCGGCGGCGAATGGAAATACGCGGACAGGCGGCGGGCATCACCGTTTACGACGATTTCGCCCACCATCCCACCGCCATCGCCACCACCCTTGCCGGCCTGCGCCGCAAGGTAGGCGATGCGCGCATCCTCGCCGTCCTCGAGCCGCGCTCCAACACGATGAAACTGGGCGTCATGAAAGACCGCCTGGCGGCAAGCCTCGCCGACGCCGACCAGGTTTTCTGCTACGCCAGCGGCCTGGACTGGGACGTCGGCGCAAGCCTCGCGCCGCTCGGAGAAAAAGTCCTCTGCGCCGACGACCTGGAAACGCTGATCCGGCAAATCGCCACCGCCGCCCGCCCCGGCGACCATGTCCTCATCATGAGCAACGGCGGCTTCGGCGGCATCCACGCGAAACTGCTCGCCGCGCTGGCGTAGGTTGGATTAGCCGAAGGCGTAATCCGACATTCGTGCTGGCCTCCGGGACGGAAAGCCGGGTGCAATTAAAAGTGGAGGAAAACCGTCCAGACGAAGCGCCGACGCGCACGGGAGGCGTCCCGAAGGGACGCGATTTCGATAACCCCCGGCGTCAGCCGGGGGGAACAGGGCCTCAAGATCAGGTAGCCCCAACGGGGCGTTACGTCGTGCGGCAGCATCGGCACATGCGTCGTTTCCGGCAGCTCCACTATTCCATCGTTTTTCGAACACGGGAGCAACGAATGTTTTTTCCCATGACGCCGCTGCGGGTAACGCCCCGTTGGGGCTATCAAGGGTGTGATGGGCCGTCACGCCCCCCGGCTAACGCCGGGGGTTATCAAAATTGCGTCCCTTCGGGACGCTCCCGGATTTTCAACTTTGGATTGCACCCAGATAAATGGGTGCAAATATCACTTTGGCATCCTCCACTTTTAATCGCACCCCTTGTGGAGTGTTGTGGAGTGTCAATCCCGAGAAATTGTCCGAGACGAATATCCCAATAAATTACCCTTCTGAGGAGCGAAAGCGCATCGAGAGATTCAATGCCTGGACATTCTTGCTCAACGCGCCGATGGAGATGCGGTCGACGCCGGTTTTGGCGATGGCGGGCAGGGTTTCCAGGGTGACTTCGCCGGAGGCTTCGAGGATGGCGGGGCGGGGAAAGAGGCGGTTGCGGGCGACGGCCTCGCGCAGGGCGGGGAGATCGAAATTGTCGAGGAGGAGCATTTCGGCGCCCGCTTCCAGCGCCTCTTGCATCTCCTCCAGGTTTTCCACCTCGATCTGAATGAAGCGGCAGCGGCCCTGCGAGGCGCGGCTGATTTCCCTTGCCGCGGCGAGGGCGGGAGGGATGCCGCCCGCGGCGATGATGTGGTTTTCCTTGACCAGGATGGCGTCCCAGAGGGCGAGGCGATGATTGCCGCCGCCGCCGGCGCGCACCGCGTATTTTTGCGCCAGGCGAAGGCCGGGCAGGGTCTTGCGGGTATCGACGATCTGCGCCGGCGTGCCCGCCGCGAGGTCGACGTACTGGCGGGTCCGGCTGGCGATGCCGGAGAGCAGTTGCAGGAAGTTGAGCGCCGCGCGCTCGCCGGAAAGCAGGGCGCGGGCGTTGCCGGAAAGTTCGCACAGGCATTCGCCGGGGGCGACGCGCGCCCCTTCTTCCGCCCGCCAGACGAGGCGGACGCCGGGATCGAGGCGGGTGAAGCACGCCTCGGCCCAGGCCCGCCCGCAGAGGATGCCCGCTTCCCGGGTGATGATCCAGGCCTGCCCGGTCTGTTGCGCGGGGATCAGTTGCGCGCTCAGGTCGCCCGGCCCAATGTCTTCGGCAAGGGCGGCAGCGGCCTGGGCGGCGATTTCCTCCGCCAGCGCGGGAAGTTCGGGGAAGGCAAGGAGATGCCTGGCAAGATCGGTGGAGGTCATGCGGGGTCCTGGTCAGGTTATTCAGGTAGGGGAGCGGGAGAGGATGCCGCGGGCGTTTCGGGCGTTTCCTGTTTTTCCCGCGTTTCCTTTTTTGTGGCGCGCGCGGGGCGGCCGAAGCGGAAATTGTAGAAAAGATCGACGGCGTTGTCGCTGCCGGTCTGCCCGACGAGGGAAAGGTGGCGGGTGAGGGCGAAGGTGAGTTTCACCAGGTTTTCCGTGCCGGCGAGGGATTGTTCGTAGGAAAGGGTGAGGTTCTTCGCCAGTTGGGTGCCGATGCGGACGACCTGCCCGCGCTCGTCCCCTTCGCCGGACGCGAAAGCGCCGCGCTGGTTGCCGACGACCTGGCTGGTCGCCCCGTTCTGGTAGCGCCTGCCGACGCCGATGCTGATGCCCAGGTCGCGTTGCAGCTTGAAGAGGGCGCTGCCGGGGCCGCTGTCCTGGCTGCCGAAAAGCGCCTGGGCGGCGGCGAGGAGGACGGACTGGCCGCCATCCTGCTCGTCCGGCGCTTCCCCCAGGACGAGCCAGGAGAGTTTTTCCACATCGGGGACGTCGGGTTCGGAAATCAGCCGGATGACCGGCTTCTGCGCCGTGCCGGTGACGCTGACCCCCGCTTCGACGGCCTGCCGCCTGCGCCAGGCGCGGATGTTGAGGGAGGGATTGGGGATGAGGCCGTTGAAGGTGAGAATTCCCTGTTCGATCTCCAGTTGCTGCCCATAGGCATCGAAGCGTCCGCCGACCGTGCGGATGCTGCCGCTGGCGTGAGGCGGCTTGCCGCCGCCCTCGCTGTCCACCTTCAGCGTGCCGGCAAGACGGCCGGACAGGCCCGCCCCGGAAAAATAGAAGCGGTCGCCGAGGTTCACCCCGGTGGTGAAACGCAGGGGAAAGGGAAAGGCGGCGGCGGGCGCTTCCCGCCCGATGATGACGACATCGTCGGAAAGCGCCGGGCGGTCCTGCCCGGCAAGCGTCCAGTAACCGCCATCGACGCGCATGTCGGCGGCGAGGGCGAGGGCGCCGTCCTGGAGGCGCGCTTCTCCCTGTCCGGAAAGGGTGAGCCATTGTTCCGGCTTCTGCACGACGCCCAGCCGTTCCAGGCTGAAGGTCACCTGCCCGTTCCGGTCGGCATCGAGGCGGCCATGCGCCAGGAAGCGCCCCGGCGTTTCGGCGAGCGTCCGCAGTTTTTCCCGCGCCTCGCCCTCCGGATGTTCCGGGGGGCGGCCATGCGGATTGGCGAAGCTCAGTTCCTCCAGGATGAGCGCCTCCGGCTCCAGTTGCAGGCGCAGCCGGCCATCGGCGAGCATCAGGCCGGAATCGGGAATTTGCAGGGTGAGTCCGTCGCCCGCCGCGCGCCCGGTCAGCCGGGGATGCTCGCGGCTGCCGGAAAGGGAAATCCGGGCCTCCAGCCGCCCGCCGGGATGATGGCTTTCCCCCACGAAGAGGCCGAGCCAGGAAAGATCGCCGCTCTCCAGCTCGACCTCGCCCGCCAGGGGCGCCTGGGCGGCGAAGGGCAGGTCGAGGCGGGAAATCCGGGCCTGCCACGCGGCGCCCTTGAAATTCCCCTGCCAGCGGGCATCGGGCAGGGCGAAGGATTGCGCCTGCACGGCGAGATCGGCGGGCGCGGCCAGCGCGAGGAGGTCGCTCTTTTCCCCGTCGGTGAGACGCAGGCGTTCCAGCCGTCCCTGCCAGGCGAGGGAAGCGGGATTTTCCGGATTGCCGGCAAGACGGCCGTCCGCCTGGACGGAGAGCAACAAAGGGGAAGAGAAGGGCAAGCGTTCATTGGGCGCGAAGCGGATATCGGCGCGAATCCGGTGCGCCGCCTGCCGTCCGGACAATTCCAGTTCGCTTTCCTCCAGGTTCAGTTCGCCGGCGGTGAGCCGCGCCAGGGTGAGGCGGGCGGAAAAGGGCGGTTGGCTTTCCCCGCTTTCCCCGCTTTTTGTCCCCGAATCATCCAGGCGCAGGTCGGCGGCGAGCGCCAGATGGCGCAGGGAAAGGGGCGGGAAAGGCGCGGCGAGGACGAGGCGGCCGCTTTTCGCCTCCCCCTGCAAGGCGGGCGCGAAAAGCGCCCCCGAAAGCCGCCCGCGGGCGGCGAGGTCGCCGCTGATTCCGGGCAGATCGAGGCGGGGCGCGTCGAGTTCGAAGGTGAGCGCGTCCGCGGCCTTGCCCAACGCGCCGCGGGCAAGGAGGCGGTTGCGGCCGGATTGCAGGGACAGGTCGAGATGATGCAGGCGGCCCGGCGCGTAATGCAGTTCGCCCTGCCCCTGCAAATCCTGTCCGAAGAAGCGGCCCGGCGCGAGGATGAAGGAAGCGCGCAGATCCTTTTGCGCCGTCTGGTAGGCAAGCCGCAACTGCCCGTTGATCTCTCCCCTGCCCTTCTTGTCCTTGGCCAGGGCAGCGAAGAGGCGGGAAGGATCGAGATGCTCGATTTCCCCCACGGCTTCCAGCGTTCCCTCCTGCCAGAGCACATGCCCCCGGTAGCGGCCCGGAGGCTCTTTTTCGCGGGAGGCGGGCATCTGCGCCTGGAGGGCGGAAAGCTCCAGCCGCCCGCCCCGCCAGGAAAACGCGCCTTCCAGCGTCGCCAGCGGCAGATGGCTGGGCAATGGCGCGGGGGCGTCGTTGCGGAGGCGAAACTGGCCACCCAGGCCGCCTGTTTCCTGCTCTTTCCTCCCTTCCCGGCCTTCCGGCCTGGCTTCCAGCGCGACCTCCAGGCTGGCCTCGGGCGCGCCGGGCAGCCAGCGCGCCGGGGAAAAATTCCTGAGCGACAGGGAAAGGGAACGGAAGGGTTCCGCCGCAAAGGGCGTCAGCATCGCCGTGAAGCCGCCTTCCTCGCTGCCGCCGAATTCCCCTTCCACCGGCAAGGCGAGCAGGCTTCCCTTGGCGCGCGCTTCCAGGGCAATCGTCGGCGCGTCCGGTGTACTTTCCAGCGGAATATTCCCGCTCACCCGCAGGGTGGCCGCGAGCGGCAGATCGCCCTCCCCGCGCAGGCTTCCCGTGGCGGAAAGCGCCAGATTCCCCGCCGCGAAACTGAGCCGGGAAAGGCGGTGCTCGAGGCCGTCGCTTGCCAGGCTGGCCGAGAGATCATGCGCGACGGGAGGCGCTTCCGGCGCGAGCGAGAGGGCGATCTCCCCCACTTCCAGGCTTTCCAAAGCCAGGGCAAAAGGCAGGGCGAGACGCGCCGGCGGCTGGCTGTCCCGGGAGGAAGCCAGGCGCATCGCCAGCCGGCCGACATGGAGCCGCTGTATGCTGATCTCTCCCTGCCAGAGCCGCGCCGGAGACCAGTCCGCCTCGACCTGGGTGAGGCGGAAGGCGTTCCCGGAATCGCCGGGACTCTCCCAGGCGAGGCGTTGCAGCGACAACGGGCCGATGAGCCGTCCCGTCACGCCTTCCGCCCGCAGGCGTCCGCCGCTCGCCCAGGAAGCCAGGCGCAGCCCCGCCTCCAGGCCCGTCGTCGTCGTCGCCAGCCAGCCGGCGGCCAGGGAAAGCGCGACGAAGAGCAGTACCGCCAGCGCAAGGAGATGCCGCCAGGAACGCAGCAGACCCAACAACAAACGCAGAGGAAGAGAACGGGCTTTCATGGGCGGGCGATACCCCTTCCCGCATTCCTCTTCCTGTAGAGCCGGACGATCGCCCAGAAAAACACGCCGCAGGCGGCGACGATGAGGAACAGGGGCCAGCGCAGGGGAGGATTCCAGTCCCTCCTCGCCCTGGCGCGGTCTTCCGGCAGGATGCGCTGGTATTTGAGCGTGTTGTTGGCCGCGTCGCTGAGTTTCCGGTTCCTCAGCCAGGCGTGGGTCAGGGTGTAGGTTTGCGGATGAAAGGCGTAGATCCACGGGGCGTCGTGTTGCAGGATGCGCTTCATTTCCCGGATGATGGCGAGGCGTTCCGGGCTGTTTTCCATCGCCTTCATGCGCAGGAAAAGGCGGTCGAATTCCGGGTTTTCATAATTGGAATGGTTTTCCCCGCCATACTTGACCTTGCCTTCGGAACCCGCCAGGAGAAAAAAGAAATTCTCCGGATCGGGATAATCGGCATTCCAACCGAGGAAAAAAAGCTGCACCGTGCCCTTCTTCAGATTGTCCTGCAAACGGTTGAAATCGGTCGCGCGGACGACGAGCTGGATGTCGATCTTCCTGAACTGGCGGGTCAGCCAGTCCAGCCTCGGCTTGTCGCCCATGCCGCCGGAAGTGGTATCGAGATAGAGGATCAGTGGTTCGCCGGTACGCGCATGGCGGCCGTTCGGCCAGCCCGCCTCGGCGATGAGACGCCTGGCTTCCTGCACCGATTTCCGGCGCGCCCGGCCGTCGACCCAGTCATAGACATAGGGATTGATGCCCGCCTCGCCCTCCTCGAAACCGAACAGTCCCGGCGGCAGCGGACTCATCGCGGGCAGGCCGCGCCCGTTCATGAAGATGGAAATGAACTCCTCCTGGTCGATCGCGATGGAAATCGCGCGTCTCAACTTGCTCGCCGCCTCCTCCATGCCGCCGACCAAAGGGTCGCGCAGATTGAAGCCCATGTAGAAGGTCGAGGAACGCGCGGCGGCGAGCAGGCGGATGCCCCGTTCGCGCATCTCGTCGGTCAGCCCCGCCTCCCCGGCCGCGTCGATGCGCACCACCTGGTCGAAATTGTCGGAACCGATGCCGGAAGCATCGTAATAACCTTGCAGGAACTTGTTCCAGTAGGGAATCGCCTCTTTCTCCCGGGTGAAGATCGCCTCTTCGATGAAAGGCAGCGGCTGGCCGCAATCGGCCAGATGGCCCTCTTCCTCATCTTCCGGCATGCCTTCGCAGGGATAGGTTTCGCCCCGGAAATTCGGATTGCGGGTGAGGGTCATCCGCCGGTTCGGATCGTTTTCCGTCAGCATGTAGGGGCCGCTGCCGACCGGCCACCAGTCGAGGGTGAGGTTTTTTTCCGCCATCCCCGGCTGGCTGAAAAAACGGTCCGCCTCGCGCGGCAGGGGCGAAAAGAAAGGCTGCGCCAGCCAGTAGAGAAACTGCGGATAGCGCCCCGTGATGCGAATCTGCCAGGTATAGGGATCGATTTCGCGCACCCCGGCGAGCGGGAAATCGTCGAGATCCAGCCAGCCCTCCGGATCCTCCTTCGCCGCCGCCGACAAGGCCGCGCCCAGTTCCCGCAGGCCGACGATCTTTTCCGCCATCATACCGAAGATCGGGGAATGCAGGCGCGGATGCGCCAGGCGCTTGATCTGGTAGATGTAATCGGCGGCGCGCACCTCGCGCGCACCGGTCAAGGGAAAATCGGCGATGACGTATTTCTTCGCCAGCTCCGCCGGCGTCATCTCCGCATAGACAGGCGCGCCCGCCGCGTCGAGCGCGAAAGCCGGATGCGGCTGGTAAAGCCGGCCGGGGGCGAGGCGCAGTTCATAGACGCTTTCCGCCACCTTTTCCGCCGGCGCGTCGGCGGGCAGGCGCCGCCCCTCCGCGTCGTACAGGGTCACCTCCGGCATCCGCGCCAGGGCGGCGGGAACCAGGACGTAAGGGCGCTTCAGGTAATGATATTGCAGCGGCGGCTCGTAGATCTGGGTGATGAAGGTATATTCATCCTCGGTATAGGATTTCGCCGGATCGAGATGCTTGGGACGGGTGATGAAAGCCGAATAAAGAATATCCCGATTCTCCGCGCTCGCCGGATAAGGATCGTTCCAGGGCGTATCGCCACAAGCCGCGAGCATCAGGAACGTGAGGCAGGATAACAGGCGGAGCAAGGGTTTCATGGACGGTGGGAGAGGTGGAAAGATGGGATTATAGGGGACGGAGGATAGAAGACGGAGCGCCGTCGGTTTCGTAGGTTTCGTAGGTTGGATAAGCCGAAGGCGCAATCCGACATTCCACCCATACCCCCGATGCAAAGCATCGCAAATAATGGAAGCATCGCCAATAATGGAAGCATCGCAAATAGGGCAGCATCGCACCTATGGCAGCATCGCAAATATGGCAGCATCGCAAATATGGCAGCATCGCAAATATGGCGGCGCTTC
>JAITDH010000226.1 GCA_031282665.1 Zoogloeaceae bacterium
GCGTCAACCGTTGGGGAGTCGCCAAGCTGGTTAAGGCACCGGATTTTGATTCCGGCATTCGAAGGTTCGAATCCTTCTTCCCCAGCCATGAAATTCATTCGGGCAGGCGTGGCCTGCCCGAAATCGTCTGTGCGGTTCAACGAAATCCGCAGGGGTCAGCGATGCCATACAACAATCTGATGGTTTTCAGCGGCAATGCCAACGCCAGCCTGGCGGCCGATGTCGCCACCGCCTTGAATGTCCAGCTCGGGCGGGCGCATGTGGGACGCTTCTCGGATGGCGAAGTCAATGTGGAAATCCAGGAGCATGTGCGCGGGCACGACGTGTTCGTGCTGCAATCCACCTGCGCGCCGACCAACGACCACCTGATGGAAATCCTGCTGATGGTCGATGCCCTGAAGCGCGCTTCCGCCGGGCGCATCACCGCCGCCATACCCTATTTCGGCTATGCCCGCCAGGATCGCCGGCCGCGCTCCTCGCGCGTCTCGATCGCCGCGAAACTGGTCGCCAATATGCTGATGGTCTCCGGCGTCGACCGGCTGCTGACCATGGATCTCCATGCCGAGCAGATACAGGGCTTCTTCAACATCCCCGTCGACAACATCTACGGCCTGCCCATCTTCCTGGAAGACATCAAGAAGCAATGCTACGAAAATCCGCTGGTCGTTTCCCCCGACCACGGCGGCGTGGTGCGCGCCCGTTCGCTTGCCAAGCGCCTGGAATGCGACCTGGCGATCATCGACAAACGCCGGCCGAAGGCCAATGACGCCGAGGTCATGAACATCATTGGCGACGTGAAGGACCGCACCTGCGTCATCATGGACGACATGGTCGATACGGCGGGAACGCTCTGCAAGGCGGCCACGGCCATGAAGGCGCACGGAGCGAAGAAAGTCGTCGCCTACTGCACCCACCCGGTGCTCTCCGGCGGCGCGGTAGCGCGGGTAAATACCTCCGATCTCGACGCGCTGGTCGTCACGGACACCATCCCGCTCAGTCCGGAAGCCGTGGCCAGCCAGCGCATCCGCCAGCTTTCCGTCGCCCCCATTCTCGCCGAAACCATCCGCCGCATCAGTTGCGACGATTCGGTCTCCTCCCTTTTCCTCGAATAGTTTTTCAACCACCGGCCTGGTCGCGGGCCGATTTTCATGGAGTCATCATGCAATTCATCCTCAATGCCCAAAAACGCGTACTGCAGGGATCGAGTGCGAGCCGCCGCCTGCGTCGCGCCGGAAAGGTCCCCGGCATCATCTATGGCGCCGGGAAGGAACCCGAAGTCATCGAACTGGACCACAACCAGCTTTACCTGGGACTGCGCAAGGAAGCCTTTCACTCCTCGCTCCTGAGCATCGAACTGGAAGACAGGAAGGAGCAGGTGCTGCTGCGCGACTTCCAGATGCACGCCTACAGGCCGCAGGTGCTGCACGTCGATTTCCAGCGCATCGACGCCAACAAGAAGCTGCACCAGAAAGTGCCGCTGCACTTCGTCAACCAGGATATCGCCCCCGGTGTCAAGCTCGAAGGCGGCCAGATCGCGCACGTCCTGACCGAACTGGAAATTTCCTGCCTGGCGGCCGACCTGCCCGAATTCATCGAAGTCGACCTGAAGGAACTCAAGACGGGCGCCTCCCTGCACATCTCGCAACTAAAACTGCCCAAGGGCGTCACCGCGCTGGTGCATGGCAATGACGACCCGACCGTCGCCACCTGCATCGCCAAGCGCGGCGGCGACAGTCCGGAAAGCGCCGCGGCGGAGGAAACCCCCGCCGCCTGATCGCCCGCGATCCGAGCAAACGAGGCCGCCCGCGCAATCGACGTCGGCGGCCTTTTTCCTTTCTCAGCGTCTACACATCGTCCGCATGCCGATTCCCGCATCATGCCCCAGCCTCCCCGCCTGATCGCCGGCCTGGGCAATCCCGGCCCCGAATACGAAGGCAGCCGGCACAACACCGGATTCGCCTTCCTCGACCGCCTCACCCGGCGGCTCGCGCTTTCCCTCGCCCCGCAAAGCCGTTTCTTCGGCCTGCTCGCCCGGCAGGGAGAATGCTGCTTCCTCGCCCCCACCACCTTCATGAACCGTTCCGGCCAGTCGGTCGGCGCGCTTGCCCGTTTCTACCGAATCCCGCCCGAAGAAATCCTCGTCGTGCACGACGACCTCGACCTGCCGCCCGGCGGCATTCGCCTCAAGCAGGGCGGCGGCAACGGCGGCCACAACGGCCTGAAAGACATCCAGTCCGCCCTCGCCACCCCTGGCTTCTGGCGTCTGCGCCTGGGCATCGGCCACCCGCGCAACCAGAATTCGCGGCAACCCGTCGCCGATTTCGTCCTTTCCCGCCCCCGCCCCGAAGAAGAAGAAGCCATCGACCAGGCGCTCGTCCGCTGCCTCGAAGCCTGGCCCGCGCTCGCGGCGGGAGATTACGACAGGGCGCAGCGCATGCTGCATGGGGAGGCGGGAGTCAGGAATCAGGGATCGGGGATCAGGTGAAAACCATGTCGAATTGATCGTCATTGCGAGAGCCGCAGGTCCGTGGCAAGCCAGGCTGTCTTGTCGTTCCAGATAGGGCGTGTTCACACTAACGCAAAGCATCGGAGATCAGGACGAAATGGATAAATGAAACAAGGATCGAACATGAAAAATATGTTTTTCTTTTTGGCGGCTGTTTTTACTTGCACTTGTTTTGCAAAAACAGATGATGAAATTAAGCAAGAAATGATAGCCAAATCATTGGCTTCCTATCCAGGC
>JAITDH010000234.1 GCA_031282665.1 Zoogloeaceae bacterium
GCGAAGCGCGCCGGCGCGTGGGCGCGCAGGTGGCGCTGCAAGGCAATCTCGACCCCAACGTCCTTTTCGCCCCGCCCGAAGTCATCGCCCGCGAGGCCCGGAAAATACTGGCCGCTTTCTACGCCGAAGGTTTTTCCACGGAAAACGGCGTGGAAAACCGCACGGGCCTGGTCTTCAACCTGGGACACGGCATTTCCCAATTCACCCCGCCGGAACATGTCCATGCGCTGGTGGAAACGGTGCATGCAGGCGCGGCGTAGGGGCGGGCGGCCACGGGTCGCCGCGCCGAAAAAGAGTATCTGCATCCGTCTTTCCCCCGACGTGGCCGAGGCATTCCGCGCCACGGGCAGGGGCTGGCAAACCCGCATGAACGCGGCGCTCGCCGACTGGCTGAAAACGCATTCACCGATGGATGCGGGTTGAACAGGCGGTTGGTTTCGTAGGTTGGATAAGCGAAGCGTAATCCGACATTTCATCCCACGATGCGCAGCATCGCAAATCAAAAATAGCGGCGCAAGCGTCGGTGATGCACGATTGTCGGATTACGCCTTTGGCTAATCCAACCTACGGCGCGGGTCAGCGGTACTCCACCTTGACTCTCTCCGGTCCCGCCCATGCCGTCAGTTCGGCGAGCAGTTCGTTTTCGAGGCTGACGCGGTAGCCGGGGCCGAGGGTGAGGGCGCAGCTTGCCTTTTCGTTCCGGTAGGCGATGCGGATGGGCGCGGTGCCGGGGAAGGGGGTCAGGATGTCCTTCAATTGGGCGAGGTCGGCCTGTCCGTCGAGGGAGAGGAGCAACCCGTGCGCGAAGCGGGCGCGCAGCTCCCCCAGAGTGAAGATGTGTTCCGCGATGACGCGGTTTCCGTTGGTATATTCATCGTGGCTGACCTTCCCTTCGATGACGATGACTTCGTCGGCGACGATCTTTCCCCCTTCCGCCTCGAACAGTTCGTTGAACACAGAAACTTCGACCGGGCCCGTGCCGTCGTCGAGCTGGACGAAGAGCATTTTCCCGCGCTTGGTCAGTTGCGCGCGCAGTCCGCAGACGATGCCGGCGATGAGCGTCGGCTCCCGGCCGGGAACGAGTTGGGACAGCGGGCGGGGGATGAAGCGCCGGAGTTCCTCCCGCACACCGTCATAGAGGTGGCCGGAGAGGAACAAGCCCAGCGCCTGCTTTTCCTGGAGCAGCTTTTCGCGCTCGTTCCAGGGCGGGGCCTGGATGTATTGCGGCGCGTGGCTTTTCTGTTCGTCGGCGCTGAAGGCGTCGAACAGGCTGGCTTGCAGGGCGTTCTTCTCGGCCTGTTCGGCGGCTTCCAGGGCGATGCCGACCGAGGCGAGGAGTTTGCTGCGTTCCGCGTCGACGGCATCGAACGCGCCCGCCCGGATAAGCGCCTCGATGGTACGGCGATTGACCTGCCGCTTGTCGACCCGGCGGCAGAAATCGAACAGGTCCTTGAAGGGGCCGCCCTTTTCCCGCGCCGCGACGATCAGGGAAATCGCCTGCTCGCCGGTGCCCTTGATCGCTCCCAGGCCGTAGCGGATGGTGCGGGCATCGACCGGCTCGAAGCGATAGGCGGAAACATTGATGTCCGGGCCGCGCACCTGCAGCCCGTTTTTCCGGCAGTCGTCATAGAAAATCTTGACGGTATCGGTATTGTCCATGTCCGAGGACAGGGTGGCGGCCATGAAGGCAGCTGGGTGATGCGCCTTCAGCCAGGCCGTCTGGTAGGTGATGACGGCATAGGCGGCGGTGTGCGACTTGTTGAAGCCATATTCGGCGAACTGCGCCATCAGGTCGAACAGGTGCTCGGCCAGCGCTGGCGCGTAGCCTTTCTGCCGCGCGCCTTCGGCGATGGAACTGCGGTGCTTGGCCATTTCCTCGGGCTTTTTCTTGCCCATGGCGCGGCGCAGGAGGTCCGCGCCGCCCAGGGTGTAGCCGCCGATGATCTGGGAAATCTGCATCACCTGTTCCTGATAGACGATCACGCCGTAGGTCGGGGCGAGACAGTTTTTCAGGTCGGGGTGGAAATAATCGATTTTCTGCTGTCCTTTCTTGCGCAGGCAGAAATCGTCGACCATCCCGGAACCAAGGGGGCCGGGACGGTAGAGGGCGAGCACGGCGATGATGTCTTCGAAGCAGTCCGGCCCCAGCTTTTTCAGGAGCTTCTTCATGCCCTCCGATTCGACCTGGAAGATCGCGGTGGTATTGGCTTCCTTCAGGACGCGGTAGGCTTCCGGGTCGGTAAAGCCCAGTTTCATCAGGTCGGGGCGCTGGCCGGTCATCCGCTCGATGTAGTCGAGCGCGAGCTTGATGATGGTGAGGTTCTTCAGGCCGAGGAAATCGAATTTGACCAGGCCGATTTTTTCCACGTCGTCCTTGTCGAACTGCGAAACGGGCGAGGCGTCGTGCCCGCTGGCCTGGTAGATGGGGCAGAAATCGACGATCTTCCCCGGCACGATCAGCACGCCGCCCGCGTGCATCCCGACGTTGCGGGCGAGATCTTCCAGGCGCATCGCCAGGGAAAAGAGTTCCTGGAGGGCTTCCCCGTCTTCGCCGCGCATCATTTCGCCCAGGGCGGGCTCTTCTTCCAGCGCCCGGGAAAGCGAAAGCGGCTTGTTTTCCTTGACGGGGATCAGCTTGGAAATGCGGTCGCACAGGGAATAGGGAAGATCCAGCACCCGCCCCACGTCGCGCACGACCGCCTTGGAAGAGAGGGTGCCGAAGGTGGCGATCTGCGAGACGGCGTCCTTGCCGTAGCGCGCGCGCACATATTCGATCGTCCGCCAGCGGTTGTCCTGGCAGAAGTCGATGTCGAAGTCAGGCATCGAAACCCGTTCCGGATTCAGGAAACGCTCGAAGAGCAGCGCGTAGGGCAGGGGATCGAGATCGGTGATGCCCAACGAAAAGGCGACCAGCGACCCTGCGCCGGAGCCGCGCCCAGGCCCGACCGGGACGCCGTTCTCCTTGCTCCAGTTGATGAAGTCCGCGACGATGAGGAAGTAGCCGGCGAATCCCATCTGGATGATGGTGGATAGTTCCGTCTGCAGGCGCGCGTCGTATTCGGGGCGTTGTTGCGCGCGGATTTCGGGCGTGGGGAAAATCTGTTCCAGGCGCTGCTCCAGCCCTTCCTGCGCCTGCCGGGTCAGGAATTCATCCAGTCCGACGCCTTCCGGCGTGGGGAATTGCGGCAGGAAATTTTTCCCCAGGGTCAATTCGAGATTGCAGCGCCTGGCGATCTCCAGCGTATTTTCCAGCGCCTCCGGCAGATCGGCGAAGCGTTCCGCCATCTCGTCCGCCGTCTTGAAATACTGCTCCTCGGTAAAGGCGCGCGGGCGGCGGGCATCGCCCAGCACATAGCCTTCCGCGATGCATACCCGCGCCTCGTGCGCGCGAAAATCCTCGCGATCCAGGAACTGCACCGGATGCGTCGCCACTAGGGGAAGGGAAAGCTCGGCGGCGAGATGGGCGCTCGCCTGGATCAGCCGTTCCTCCTGGGGACGTCCTGCCCGCTGGATTTCCAGGTAAAAGGAATGGGGAAACAATTCCGCCCAGGCCTGCGCCCGTTTTTTCGCCTCCGCCACATGACGCGACAGCAGGGCTTCACCCACATCGCCCAGATGCGCGCCGGACAGGGCGATCAGGCCGTCGCACCCCGATTCGGCGAACCACTCGCGCGAAATCTGCGCCCGGTTCTGCGCCTTTTCCGGCCATTGCGGCGCGATATGCGCGCGGGTCAGCAGGGCGCAAAGCTGCCGGTAGCCCCGCTGGTTCTTCACCAGCAGCAGCAGGCGATGTGGCCGGTTCGGGTCGTCCGGGTTGGCGATCCAGCAGTCCGCCCCGACGATCGGCTTGATCCCCTTGCCGCGCGCGCTCTTGTAGAACTTCACCAGGGCAAAGAGATTCATCAGATCCGTGACGGCCAGCGCCGGCATCTTGTCCTGCGCCGCGCGCCCCACCGCCTCGGACAAGCGCAGGATGCCATCGGTGATCGAATACTCGCTGTGGCAGCGCAGATGCACGAAACGGGGAGAAAGCGGAGCAGAGGATTCGTTCATGGTCGGCGGTCTTGGGAGGGAGTGCTATTTTACAGGCTTGGAGGGCGGAAGGCAGAGGATGGAAGACAGAAGACGACAGGTGCAATCCAAAGTGGAGAAAACCCGCGCGTTCAACCGACATGATTTTCGTAGGTTGGATAAGCCGAAGGCGCAATCCGACAATCGTTCATCACCGGCGCTTGCGCCGCTGTTTCTTGATTTGCGATGCTGCGCATCCGATCCTGACAGAAGACGGGATTGCAGACTACAATGCGACACCGCAAGCGCTCTGTCCTCTGTCCTCTGTCCTCTGTCTCCTGTTTCCTGTTTCCTGTCTCCTGCCCCTCAGCCCGCGCCGATCGCCCGCCGCGCCGCCAGCGCCGTCTCCAGCACGCTTTCCGGCTCCTCGCCGACGACGGTGAAATGTCCCATCTTGCGGCCGGGGCGCGCCTTGCGCTTGCCGTAGAGATGCAATTTCAGCCCCGGCACGGCGAGCAGCGTTTCCCAGCGTGGTTCGCGGCAGACGCCTTGCGGAGTGAACCAGATGTCGCCGAGGAGATTGACCATCGTCGAAACCGAGTGCATGCGCGGCGTCGCAAGCGGCAGGCCGCAGAGGGCGCGCACCTGCTGCTCGTATTGGCTGACGGTGCAGGCGTCGAGGGTGTAATGCCCGCTGTTGTGCGGCCGGGGCGCCATTTCGTTGACGAAAAGCCGTCCCCCGCTGACGAAAAACTCCACTGCCAGCACGCCGATGTAATCGAGCCGCGCGGCGATGCGCCCGGCGATTTCCCGCGCCTCGTCGGCCAGGCGGGAAGCGATGCGGGCGGGGACGATGGAGACATCGAGAATCCCCCGCGCATGCTGGTTTTCCGCCGTGGGGAAACAACATGCGCGGCCCTCTTCGTCGCGGGCGAGGACGACGGAAATTTCCTCCTCCAGCGCCAGCTTCCGCTCCAGCACGGAAGGCT
>JAITDH010000245.1 GCA_031282665.1 Zoogloeaceae bacterium
GCCCGGTTAACCCTGCCCAAGGCGCTCCCATACACCGAGCGTGGCGAACTGACCTTCGGCATCAGGAACCTGTTCGACAAAACGACCCGCGACATGTCGCAGACTACCTACCTGAGCACTTTCAGCGACGCGCGCGGACGGCAGTATTACCTGAACATGAAAATCGCGTTCTGACGTTGCCGACGTCCACAAAGCGGCCGGGCTGAAGGAAAGGGCGATCTTCCTCACCCGGTCACGGCAGTTTCGTAGGTTGGATTAGCCGCAGGCGTAATCCGACAATCGTTCATCACCGGCGCAAAGCGCCGCTGTTTCTTGATTGGCGATGCTGCGCATCGTGGGGGTACGAATGTCGGATTACGCTTCGCTAATCCAACCTACAAAACTGACACCACGTCCTCCCGCCTTGTCATTGCGAGGCGCGTAGCGATGTGGCAATCCATATCGTCCATATCGCAGGGACGGCAATCTGCCGCCCCTGCGAGGCTACGGGCCTGCGGCCCTCGCAATGACGAGCTTGAAGGTAAACGCGTGGAGTTTTGCGCTCGCGTTTCGCTTGGCAAGTTTTTCCTCCACTTCGCATTGCACCCGTTAAAATCCTTCCTTCCCCGTTTCGTTTTCGCGCCGAGCCATGAGCCTTCGTCTTGCTTTCCTTTTCAGCCTCTCCCTGTTCTGTTCCGCGTGCGGCTTTCATTTGCGCGGCGCGGTGGATATCCCCTACACGCGCTTCTACATCGCCTCGCCCTCCGCCGATTCCGCCTTGGGCACGGAATTGCGGCGGCAGATCCAAGGGCATCGTCCGGAAGTCCTGGTCGACTCGCTCGCCAGCGCCGAAGCGGTGTTTCACCAGATCGGCAACAGCCGCGAGCGGGTGATTACCGTGCTGAATGCCGACGGCCGCGTGCGCGAATACCAGTTGCGCCTGGTCTACAGTTTCCGCATCGACGACCGCGAGGGCAACGCCCTGTCGCCCGTCGCCAACATCATCATCGCGCGCGAGATGACCTACGACGACAATCTGATCCTCGCCAAGGAGCAGGAAGAAGAATTTCTCTGGCAGGAAATGGAAAGGGACCTCGTGCAGCAGATCCTGCGCCGTCTGGCGACCCTGCCGCCAAGGCCGAAGACGGGCGATGGAGAAAACGCTCCCGCCGAATCACCATCCGAGTCTTCCACCGAATCTCCCACCAAGTCTTCCACCGAGTTTCCCCCCAAACCTCCTGCCAATGCGCAAAGGGAAGCGGCCTGATGCAGTTCAAGGGAGAACAACAGGAACAACTGGCGGCGCATCTCGCGAAACGCCTTTCCCCGCTGTATGTGGTGTATGGCGACGCGCCGCTCCTCGTCCTGGAGGCGGCGGACGCCATCCGTTCCGCCGCCCGCCAGCAGGGTTACGGAGAGCGCGAGGTATTGACCGCCCTGCCGGGATTCGACTGGGGAGAACTGGCGGCGGCCAGCCAGAGCCTTTCCCTGTTCGGCGAGCGGAAAATCATCGAACTGCGCATCCCCAGCGGCAAGCCCGGTGTGACGGGCGGCGCCGCCCTGCAGGCCGCCTGCAAGAGGCTTTCCCCCGACAACATTCTCCTCATCACCCTGCCACAACTGGATTGGAAGGACGAGAAAACCACCTGGTTTACCGCCCTCTCCCAGGAAGGCGTCGTGCTCAAGCTCAATACGCCGCTTTTTGCCGATCTGCCCGACTGGATCGCAAAACGGCTTGCCCGCCAGCGGCAGGAGACCGACGGGGAAGGCCTGCGTTTCATGGCGGAACGCCTGGAAGGCAATCTGCTCGCGGCGCACCAGGAAATCCAGAAACTCGCCCTCCTTTATCCGCCGGGAAAATTGAGCGTGGCGCAGATCCGCGACGCGGTGCTCAATGTGGCCCGCTACCGCATCGACGACATGCGGGAAGCGATGCTCGCCGGCGATCTGGCGCGTCTGGCGCGGACCATCGAAGGTCTGCGCCAGGAAGGCGAAGCGCCGCCGCTCGTGCTCTGGGCGTTCAGCGAGGAAATTCGCGCCATCGCCCGCTTCAAGTCCGGACAGGCGCGGGGACAATCGGTGGATGCGCTCTACCGGGAATTGCGTCTCTGGGGCTTGCGGCAGGCGCTGGTGCGCCGCGCCGCGGAGGCCTTGAGCAACACGACGCTGAAGGAAAGCCTGGCGGAAGCCGCCCGCCTCGACCGCCAGATGAAAGGCATGGAATCCAGCGGCAGCGGCGACGTCTGGGACGGCTTCCTGCGTCTCGGGCTTGCCCTGTGCGCGCGGACGGCTCCGGCGGCGCGCGCGACGAGGCGTGCATGACGCTGCACCTCTGGCTGGCCTTCTGCGCCGCCAACCTGCTGACCTCGCTTTCCCCCGGCCCCGGCGCGCTGGCGGCGGTCAATGCCGGCCTGGCGCATGGAGGACGGCGCGCCCTCGGCCTCGTGATGGGATTGCAGGCGGCCCTGCTCCTGCAACTGGCCGTCGTGGGAATCGGCGCGGGCGCCCTGCTGGCGACTTCCGACACGGCATTCCGCCTGCTGCGCTGGCTCGGCGCCGCCTATCTCGCCTGGCTCGGCCTGATGCAGTGGCGTGAAATCCTGGTCGCTTCCAACGTGGGCCTGGAGGGCGAGAAGAAGGCTGCCGCCGATCCGCGGCAAACCCTCTTCCGGCGCGGACTGCTGATCAATCTTTCCAATCCCAAGGCGGTGCTTTTCCAGGCGGCCCTCGTGCCTCATTTCATCGTGGCGGATCGCGCGCTTTTCCCGCAATACCTGATTATCGCGCTCACCATGTGCACCATCGACACCGCGATCATGGGCCTCTACGCGCAACTCGCCCATCGCCTCGCCGGCCGCTGGCGCGCCCGGCAAGCCATGCGCCCGCCTTTCTGGCGTCCCTTCCTCTTCGGCGCGCTGTTCATCCTCTTCGGCATCCTCCTGTTCAACGCGGGTTGAGGCCAGATTGCGGCGCATCCATGACATAGCCTCAAGATCATGTAGCCCCAACTCTTTTCCGCGCCGAATTCGAGTTCTCCCAGCACAATGGCGGAAAGCCGCAGGGCGCTCAGCGGGATGCGTTCCATCTGTTGGCGCACGCTCGGCAGGCTCTTCAGCGCGGCAATGACGATGTCGGTGTCGAGCAGGTAGAGTGCCATGCCTCAATCCAGCGGTTCGACACCTTCCGCCGGAAAATCATCCGGCGCGCAAAAGTCGATCTCCCCGGCAATGTCCGCATCCCAGAAAGTGCGAAACAGATCGGCAGCCGTGCGCGGACGATCCGGCACCAGACGAGCCACCACCCGGCCATGACGGGTCACGGAGATATCCTCGCCCGCCTCGACTTCGGCCAGCAGTGCCGAAAAACTGGCCTTGGCTTCCACTACAGGGATACTTTTCATTGCGCGGCCTCAGAATCTGACTATATGGTCATTCTGGCAGATTTCTCGTTCCATCCAGAACCATGGCAACAATTTTCGTCATGAAATCCACCTTTCAAATTCTCACGAGTGAAAACGACAGCAGCCTTTCCGCCTGTTCTTCGCAACGCTGGGCAATGTTCTTGTTCAGCGCGTTTTTCCAGCGTGGGGGAATCTGGTTTTCGCCATACCATGCTCCGGCCAGAGCGCCCGCGAGCGCGCCGG
>JAITDH010000038.1 GCA_031282665.1 Zoogloeaceae bacterium
GTGGCGCCCTTGGTCTGCTTTGCCGCGGCGGCTTCCCAATCGGCGATGTGGTCGGAATTCTTGAATGATTCGGTCATGGTGCTCTCTCGCTATTGCCTAATGGTTCTGGTTCGACATGCGTCGGCAGGTCAACAAATTTTGGATGATACTTGCTCCGTACTAACCAAGGCAAGTTGGAAACGCTACCGACGGAAGACGATGCAAAGTGGAATAACCGGAAACAGGAATCCAACCTCGCCGCTGGGTTTCGTAGGTTGGATGAGCCGAAGGCGTAATCCGACATTCATTCATCGGCGCAAAGCGCCGCTATATTTGCGATGCTGCGCATCGTGGGATACGAATGTCGGATTACGCTTCGCTAATCCAACCTACGAAAAACCAACCTACAACACCAACCCGCGCCCAACCCGACTCCCGCCCTTCTCGGTAAACAACCAGTCCAGCGGCTGATCGTGCGCTTCCGGGTGGATGTCCGCCACGCGACCCAGTTCGAAACCCGCGCCGATAACCAGCGGGCGGGGTTCCAGGACGGCCAGGGTGCGGTCGAAAAAGCCGCCGCCGTATCCCAGGCGATAGCCGGCCGCGTCGAAGGCGTTGAGCGGGATGATGAGGACGTCGGGAACGACCTCCGGCGTATCGGCAGGGCAAGGAATGCCGTGGCGATCGGGCAACAGCGCGGTCTGCGGCGTCCACCGGCGGAAGACGAGCGGCTTGCCGGGAGCGAGGACGACCGGCAGGGCGGCGCTTGCGCCGGCTTCCCGCCAGGCGTGGATGGCGGCGCGGATATCCGGTTCGTTGCGCACCGGCCAGCAAAAGGCGATGCTTGCGCCGGGCGCCTGCGGAAAATGATGCAGCAGATGCGCGACGATGCGCGCCGAAAAAGCCTCGACTTCGCCAGCCGACAGGCGTTCACGAGCCTGGATGGCGTTTTTTCTCATCTCTTCCCGGATGGAACGGGGGCGCTTCATGTTATGCTGTACAGAATCCATTCCTCTGCTTTCCCTTTTCCTGAGTAAATTCGTTTCAATCATGAAGTGGTTTCGTTTTCCTGCCATCGCGAGCCTGGCTGTAACGCTGATCGTGGCGCTGGCATTTCCCGCGGCACGCGCCCAGACTTCCTCCGCGCCTTCCCCTGCGCAGCCTCCCACCACGCAGTCTTCCACCATCGATACGCCGGAAACGGCGGGCGACGAGTCGTTCCTCGCGGCGAGGGAAGCCTTCCGCACGGGAAATCGCCGCCAACTGGAAATCCTGCAACAGGAATTATCCGCCAGCGGGCACGTTCTTGCCTCCTATGCCGACTATTATCTCCTGCGGCAAGGCTTGGAAAAACAGGATGAAGCAGCGATACAGGCTTTCATCGCGCGCGAAGGGGATTCCTACCTGGGCGAACGCCTCGCCGCCGACTGGCTGAAGGTGTTGGCGAGGAGAGGCAACTGGGAGGAAGCCGCCCGGCTCTACGCCCGCCTGCAAAAGCCGGACCAGGAATCGCGCTGCGTCGACATCCAGGGGAGGCTCCGCCAGTCCGTCGGTTCCGTCAACCGCGTGGCCGCGCAGGCGGAGGCGGAAAAGCTGTGGATTACGCTCTCCGAAGTGCCGGAAGGCTGCCATGCGCTTTTCTCCCATCTGGGCGAAACCCTGCCCGACGATCTTTACTGGCAGCGGATACGCCTCCTGACCGAGCGGGGAAAACAGCCCGCCACCCGGCAGGCGTTGCGCGTCCTGCCGGAGGGACAGCAGCCGGAGGCGAAGCAATTTACCCTGCTGTGGGAAAAGCCGCTCCTCTGGCTTGCCCGGCAGAAACAGGCCGCGCTGCCCAATCGCGCCCGGCAGGAAGTCGTCGCCCTGGCCATCGCCCGCCTGGCGGCCAACGATCCCCATCTGGCCATCGAACAACTGGAACGCTGGCAAACGCTCATCGGCAAGGAAGCCACCGCCTGGTGCTGGGGAACCATCGCCCTGCAAGGAGCGCGCCGGCATCTGCCGGATGCGCTCGCCTGGTACGGGAAGAGCCGGCCCGAACTGCTTTCGCCGGATGCCGCCGAATGGCGCATCCGCGCCGCCCTGCGCGCGCAGAACTGGAAAATGGTGCGCGCCAGCATCGAAAACCTGCCGGAAGAACAGAAAAGCGATCCGGCCTGGATCTACTGGCTGGCGCGCGCCGACAAGGCGCAGGGACGGCTGAACGACGCGCGGGACAGGTTCTGGCAATTGCGCGGCCAGCCGCATTTCTACGGCAACCTCGCGGACGAGGAATTGCGGCGCGAAATCCGCATTCCCCCCCCTGCCCCGCCGCCCAGCGCGGCGGAACGCGCCGCCGCGCGCGCCAATCCCGGCCTGCAACGCGCCCTGGCCCTTTTCCGTCTCGACCTGCGCCTCGAAGGCATCCGCGAATGGAACTGGGCGGTGCGCGACATGGACGACCGGCAACTGCTCGCCGCCGCCAACCTCGCCCTCGAACACCATATCTACGACCGCGCCATCAGCACCGCCGAGCGCACGCGGGAACAGCACAACTACGCGCTGCGTTTCCTGGCCCCCTTCGATGGGCAGGTGCGGCCCGCCGCCCGTGAGCGGGCGCTGGACGACGCCTGGGTATATGGCCTCATGCGCCAGGAAAGCCGCTTCATCACCCACGCGAAATCCTCGGCGGGCGCTTCCGGCCTGATGCAACTCATGCCCGCCACCGCCAAATGGGTAGCCCGGAAAATCGGCCTGAAGGACTACAAGCACGCCAACGTCAATGATCCCGACATCAACCTGCTCCTCGGCACCCATTACATGCGCATGGTGCTGGAAAGCCTTTCCAACCATCCGGTGCTCGCCTCCGCCGCCTACAACGCCGGCCCGGGCCGGGCGCGCCGCTGGTGCGCCGACATTCCCCTGGAAGGCGCCATCTATGCCGAAACCATCCCCTTCAACGAAACGCGGGATTACGTCAAGAAGGTGATGAGCAACTCCGTCTATTACACCATCCTGTTCACCGGCCGCTCCGTTTCCCTGTACGAACGCCTGAACACAATCCCCGCCAAGGGCGACGCCAGCGCCGTGGCGGAATTGCCATGAC
>JAITDH010000023.1 GCA_031282665.1 Zoogloeaceae bacterium
CAGTCCATCATCGACGACCACCTGCGCGGCTACAAGCTCGACCTGGCCGACCAGATGCGCATCGTCGAACGCGACGCCTTCGCCCGCGTCGAGCGCCTCCTGCTTGGACAAAAGGCCAACGGCGGGCCGAAGCGCCTGGGCAAGGGTTCCGAAATCACCCGGGAATACCTGGAAGGTCTCGAAAGCCCGCATCACATGTTCGACATCCGCATCGCCGACGACGCCATCGCGCAACAACTGGAACAGATCCGCGACGGCCTGGACCAGACGCGCCGGAATTTCGACGAAGCCTTCGAGGCGAAAAGGAAAAAGCTCACCCAGGGCGACGAACTGCCGCCGGGCGTGCAAAAGATGGTCAAGGTATATGTCGCGGTGAAACGCCGCCTGCAACCCGGCGACAAGATGGCCGGCCGGCACGGCAACAAGGGCGTGGTCTCCCGCATCGTGCCGGTGGAAGACATGCCGCACATGGCCGACGGGCGCACCGTGGACATCGTCCTCAATCCCCTCGGCGTGCCCTCGCGGATGAACGTCGGGCAAATCCTCGAAGTCCACCTCGGCTGGGCCGCGAAGGGGCTGGGCGAACAGATCGGCGCGATGCTGCAACAGGAAAAGAACGGCGAGGAAATCCGCGCCTTCCTGAAGAAGATCTACAACGTGAAGGGCAAGCCCGAGAACCTGGATTCCCTGGATGACGGGGAAATCCTCGAACTCGCCGAAAACCTGAAGGACGGCGTGCCCTTCGCCACCCCGGTGTTCGACGGCGCCAAGGAAGAAGAAATCAAGTACATGCTGGAACTCGCCAAGCTGCCGAAAAGCGGCCAGGTGCAGCTCTTCGACGGACGCACCGGGGAACCCTTCGAGCGATCCGTCACCGTCGGCTACATGCACTACCTGAAGCTGCACCACCTGGTCGACGACAAGATGCACGCCCGTTCCACCGGCCCCTACAGCCTCGTCACGCAGCAGCCGCTGGGCGGCAAGGCGCAGTTCGGCGGCCAGCGCTTCGGGGAAATGGAAGTCTGGGCGCTGGAAGCCTATGGCGCTTCCTACGTGTTGCAGGAAATGCTGACCGTGAAGTCCGACGACGTGAACGGGCGCACCAAGGTCTATGAAAACATCGTGCGGGGCGAGCACAGGATCGACGCCGGGATGCCGGAATCCTTCAATGTGCTGGTCAAGGAAATCCGGTCGCTGGCAATCGACATCGACCTTGAACATTGATGAGACAGGAATAAAACCATGGCAAACACTCTCATGAATCTCTTCCGGCAGACGCAGGAAGAAGAGGAATTCGATGCAATCAACATCAGTCTTGCCTCGCCCGAAAAGATTCGTTCCTGGTCCTACGGCGAGGTCAAGAAGCCGGAAACCATCAACTACCGCACCTTCAAGCCGGAGCGCGACGGCCTTTTCTGCTCGAAAATCTTCGGGCCGATCAAGGATTACGAATGCCTCTGCGGCAAATACAAGCACCTGAAGCATCGCGGCGTCCTCTGCGAGAAATGCGGCGTCGAGGTCACCCTCGCGAAGGTGCGCCGCGAACGCATGGGGCATATCGAGCTTGCCTCCCCGGTGGCGCACATCTGGTTCCTGAAGTCCTTGCCCAGCCGCCTCGGCATGGTGCTCGACATGACCCTGCGCGACATCGAGCGGGTGCTCTACTTCGAAGCCTTCGTGGTCGTCGAGCCGGGCATGGTGTCCGACCTGCATCGCGGGCAACTGCTCACGGAAGAGCAGTACATCGAGATGATGGAAAAGCACGGCGACGAATTCGTCGCGCTGATGGGCGCGGAAGGCGTGCGCGATCTCCTGAAGAATCTCGACCTCGGCGCGGAAACCGAAAGCCTGCGGGCGGAACTGGAAGTGACCGGCTCCGAAAGCAAGAACAAGAAGCTCGCCAAGCGCCTGAAAATCCTGGAAGCCTTCCAGAAATCCGGCATCAAGCCGGAATGGATGGTGCTCGAAGTGCTGCCCGTCCTGCCGCCCGACCTGCGCCCGCTGGTGCCGCTCGACGGCGGCCGCTTCGCGACTTCCGACCTGAACGATCTCTATCGCCGCGTCATCAACCGCAACAACCGCCTGCGCCGCCTCCTGGAACTGAAGGCGCCGGACATCATCGTGCGCAACGAAAAGCGCATGTTGCAGGAAGCCGTGGACTCGCTCCTCGACAACGGCCGGCGCGGCAAGGCGATGACCGGCGCCAACAAGCGGCCGCTGAAGTCGCTCGCCGACATGATTAAAGGCAAGGGTGGGCGCTTCCGGCAGAACCTGCTCGGCAAGCGCGTCGACTATTCCGGCCGTTCCGTGATCGTGGTCGGCCCGCAACTGAAACTCCATCAATGCGGGCTGCCCAAGCTGATGGCCCTCGAACTCTTCAAGCCCTTCATCTTCCACAAGCTGGAAGTCCTGGGACTGGCGGCCACCATCAAGCAGTCGAAGAAAATGGTGGAAAACCAGGAAGCCGTGGTCTGGGACATCCTGGAAAACGTCATCCGCGAACACCCGGTGATGCTGAACCGCGCCCCGACCCTGCACCGCCTGGGCATCCAGGCCTTCGAGCCGGTGCTGATCGAAGGCAAGGCGATCCAGTTGCATCCGCTCGTCTGCTCCGCCTTCAACGCCGACTTCGATGGCGACCAGATGGCTGTGCACGTGCCCCTCTCGCTGGAAGCGCAGATGGAGGCGCGCACCCTGATGCTCGCGTCCAACAACGTGCTCTCCCCCGCCAACGGTGCGCCGATCATCGTCCCCTCGCAGGACATCGTGCTCGGCCTTTACTACGCCACGCGCGAGCGCATCAACGCGCGGGGTGAAGGCATGGCCTTTGCCGACCTGGCGGAAATGGAACGGGCGCTGGCCTGCAAGCAGGTGGAACTGCACTCGCGTATCTGCGTGCGCCTGAAGGAATACGAAAAGGGCGCCACGGAAGGCGAATGGAACGAAAAACTGGTGCGCGTCGAAACCACCGTCGGCCGCGCCCTGCTCTCCAAGATCCTGCCCCGCGGCCTGACCTTCAAGCACATCGACAAGCCCTTGAAGAAAAAGGAAATTTCCAAGCTGATCGACGAATCCTTCCGCCGCTGCGGCCTGCGCGAAACCGTCATCTTCGCCGACCGGCTGATGCAGAACGGCTACGCGCTCGCCACCCGCGCGGGGATTTCCTTCTGCGCCGACGACATGAAAGTGCCGCCGGAAAAGCAGGACATCATCGCGGCGGCGGAAGCCGAGGTGAAGGAAATCGAGACCCAATATACCAACGGTCTGGTCACCCAGGGCGAACGCTACAACAAGGTGGTGGACATCTGGGGGCGCACCGGCGATGAAGTCGCCAAGGCGATGATGATGCAGCTTTCCAAGGAAAAAATCACCGACCGGCACGGCAAGGAGGTCGAGCAGGAATCCTTCAATTCCATCTTCATGATGGCCGACTCCGGCGCGCGCGGCTCCGCCGCCCAGATCCGCCAGTTGGCCGGCATGCGCGGCCTGATGGCGAAGCCGGACGGCTCGATCATCGAAACGCCGATCACCACCAACTTCCGCGAGGGGCTGAACGTCCTGCAATACTTCATCTCCACCCACGGCGCGCGCAAGGGGCTGGCGGACACGGCCCTGAAAACGGCGAACTCCGGCTACCTGACCCGTCGTCTCGTGGACGTGACGCAGGATCTGGTCATCACCGAGGAAGACTGCGGGACGAGGAACGGCTACACCGTGCGGGCGCTCGTGGAAGGCGGCGAAGTCATCGAAACACTGCGCGAGCGCATCTTGGGCCGCGTCACCGCCGACGACCTCGTCGACCCGGAAAGCCAGGAAACCGTGATCTTCGCGGGCACCCTGCTCAACGAAGACGTCGTGGAACTCATCGACAAGCTGGGCATCGACGAAGTCAAGGTGCGCACCCCGCTCACCTGCGACACCCGCTACGGCCTGTGCGCCAAATGCTACGGGCGCGACCTGGGGCGCGGCTATCTCGTCAACGTGGGCGAATCGGTCGGCGTCATCGCCGCGCAATCCATCGGCGAACCGGGCACCCAGCTCACCATGCGCACCTTCCACGTCGGCGGCGCGGCCTCCCGCGCGGCGGCGATTTCCGAAATCGAATCCAAGTCGGCGGGCACCCTGCACTTCTCCAGCACCCTGCGCTTCGTGACCAATGTCAAGGGAGAAAAAATCGTCATCTCCCGTTCCGGCGAACTCATCATCAACGACGACGCCGGCCGCGAGCGCGAGCGGCACAAGGTGCCCTATGGCGCGACCCTGCTCGCCGCCGAAAACAAGGCCGTCAAGGCCGGCGCGAAGCTCGCCACCTGGGACCCGCACACCCGCCCGATCATCACCGAATACGCGGGTACCGTGAAATTCGAAAACGTCGAGGAAGGCGTGACCGTCGCCAAGCAGATCGACGAAGTCACCGGCCTCTCCACCCTCGTCGTCATCGACGCCAAGCGCAGCTCCAGCAAGAGTTCCAAGAGCAGGGGCAGCCGCCCGGTGGTGAAATTCCTCGACGCCAGGGGCGAAGAAGTCTGCATGGCCGGTTCCGACAACCCCGTCTCCCTCACCTTCCTCACCGGCTCCATCATTTCCGTCGTCGAAGGGCAGGAAGTCCACGAGGGCGACGTGCTCGCCAGGATTCCCCTCGAATCGGCGAAGACCCGCGACATCACCGGCGGCCTGCCGCGCGTGGCGGAACTTTTCGAAGCGCGCACCCCGAAGGAATCCAGCATCCTCGCCGAAGTGACCGGCAAGGTCTCCTTCGGCAAGGAAACGAAGGGAAAACAGCGCCTCATCATCACCGACCTGGAAACGGGCGAAGCCAGCGAATACCTGATCCCGAAAGACCGGCACGTGCTGATCCACGACGGGCAGATCGTCAACAAGGGCGAAACCATCGTCGAAGGCGAGCAGAATCCGCACGACATCCTGCGCCTGAAAGGCGTGGAGGAACTCGCCCGCTACATCACCGACGAAGTGCAGGACGTCTACCGCCTGCAAGGCGTGAAGATCAACGACAAGCACATCGAGGTCATCGTGCGCCAGATGCTGAGAAGGGTCACGATCGTCGATCCGGGCGACACCCGCTTCATCAAGAGCGAACAGGTCGAGCGCGCCGAAGTGCTGGCGGAAAACGATCGCATGGAAGCCGAAGGCAAGCTCCCGGCGGTCTTCGAGCACATGCTCCTGGGGATCACCAAGGCCTCGCTCTCCACCGACTCCTTCATCTCGGCGGCTTCCTTCCAGGAAACCACGCGCGTGCTCACCGAAGCCGCCATCATGGGCAAGCGCGACGAACTGCGCGGCCTGAAGGAAAACGTCATCGTCGGCCGCCTGATCCCCTCCGGCACCGGCCTGGCCCACCACCGCACCCGCAAGGCGCAGGACAAGGGCGAAGACCTGGCGCCGGAACGCGAAATCACCGGCAGCGAACCGGCCTTCCCGGTCCCGCCGGAAGAAATGGATGCCGCATCGGAACAGACCTCCTGATTTTCACCCTTGCACAAAGCCCTCCTCACGGAGGGCTTTTTCTTGCGGGCAGGAGACCGAGGACGGAAAAGTCAGCGGCGCTCCGCGCCGCATGGACGATTCCGCCGGTCTCCGCCCCCTACCCTACTTCCTCCGTCTCCTGTCTCCCCTCACCCGATCCCCGCGGCGTAGCGCGCCAGCAGGTTTTTCATCGCGGGCAGGCGATGGGTCAGGGAAAGGCCGAGGCCGCGCAGGGCCGAGAGGCCCGGCAAGGGGGAAGAGAACAGGTGGGCCAGCAGGTCGGTGACGCTTTGCAACAAGCAGACTTCCTCCCTCCTCGCCCGTTGGTAGCGGGCAAGGAAGCTGGCCTCGCCGATATCCTGTCCTTCGACGGCGTTCTTGAGCAGGGCGGCCAGCACCCTCGCATCCTGGAATCCCAGGTTGATGCCGTGTCCGGTCAAGGGATGGATGCCATGCGCGGCGTCGCCGATCAGCGCCAGCCGGGGCGCGATGACATGCGGGACGCGGATCAGGCGCAGGGGGAAAGCGGCCGCGGGGGTGATGGTCGTCAGCGCGCCCAGTTTTTCCCCGCCAGCGGCGGCGACCTCGGCGGCCAGTTCCTCCGGCGTCAGCGCGAGGAGCGCCTGGGCTTTTTCTTCGGGTGCCGACCAGACGATGGAAATCCGTTCGCCCGGCAGGGGGAGCCAGGCCAATACGCCATCCGCGCGAAACCATTGCCAGGCCGTGCCGCGATGCGGTTTGGCGCAGGCGAAATTGGCGACCACGCCCGCCGCCCGGTAGGGAATGTCCCGCGCCGGCAATCCCGCCGCCTGCCGCACCCAGGAATCCCGCCCGTCCGCCCCGATGACGAGCGGCGCCGCAAGAACCCGCCCATCCTCCAACGTCACGACCGCTTCTTTTTCGCCGATCTCCAGCGCCGCCGGGCGCGCCGGACAGAAGCGCGTCAGGTTCGCCTGCCGTTTCAGCCCCTCGCGCAATTCGCCGGCCATCGACGATGCTTCCAGTACCCAGGCCAGTTCCGCCATGCCGGCCTCTCGCGCGTCGAACATCAGGCGTCCGCCCGCACTGCCCTCCCGCACTTCCATGAAGCGGACTGCCGCCATGCGCGCCGGATCGAGATGCGCCCAGACGCCGATTTCCGCCAGGAAAGCGGCATTGGCCGGCGTGATGGCATAGACGCGGACATCCCAGGCATCGGGAGAAACCGGCTGCGGCAGGCCCGCATCCTCTTCGACCAGGGCGATGGAAAGGGAGCTGTCGCGCAGGGCAGCCGCCAGGGAAGCGCCGCTCAGGCCGCCGCCGACGAGAATGAGATCGAAGGTTTGCATGATGGGTTCGGGAAGATCATCCAATAAACCGCGTAATTGTAACCTGCCGGGAAAGGAAAAGGCCAGTCGAAAACGACAGCCGGAAAACACTCACCCGCCGCCGGTTGAAACAAATTTTCACCACATTCTTCTCGAATAAAATCAGACTCATCGGGAAACCGTGAAAAACGAGCTAACCGTTCCGCAGCATGAAATATCGCATACGATTCAATATATTCCTTTCGTCATGACATGAAAAAATATCCATATACCAAAGACTGCTCCAGAAAACATTTATTTCCATCACGGAAAAATTGATTACATGAACAGGGAAATAAAAACGGTTTCCAACATAAAAAAACCAGTCTATGCTCATAGTACAGAAAAACAATAATTCATCGACAGTGTACCATGCTGTCGCAGCCTGAAAGAAATCTCGCATGGAAATAAATATGCGAGTGGATACCCATCATGTTCATCTCGAGGAGAATCCAATGAAAATCAAAACCAGAATTCGCATCCTTGCCACATCTTCCTGGCTGGCTCTGGTGATCGTCAGTCTGCTGGGATTGTACAATTCCTCGAATTCCGCCGACGCCATCCGCCGCCTGAACGGGGATACCATGCCCAAGATAGAGTCCGCGCTGAACTTCCGTGTCCATGTCAATAATCTACTGCGGTACATATATGAGGTAGGCAGCAAGGATGCCCTGCCGCATGAAGAACAGGTGCGAGAGCTGAAATATATCCTGGAGCATAAAAAGATAACGGATGAAGAAGTATTGAAATGGTTCAATACCTACGATAATTTCGTAAAACATCCGGATGTCCAGGTCCTCTGGGAAAAAATCCTTCCCATATGGAAATCATGGCATCAAGATGTGAGCATGGAGGCTACCCGTATACTGGAAAAAGCCATCAACAATCCCACCCAGGCAAATCTGGAAAACTTTCATAAGGAAATCAGCCAGATCGGGATCAATCATCGCGCCGATACCTTGCAAATAACTTCCATCATGGGAGATATCGTCAGCCTGAATGCCCGTTTGAGCAGGGAGATTGCCTCGCAAAGCGAATCAACGGCGAACAAGATCCTGTTCATCCAGATAGCAGTTTCCATATTGATTGTAATCGGCATCATTTTCATGGGACTGAAAACGCTGAAAGCCGTGGTGCATCCCCTCGAACAGGTACGCAATACGGTCGTCCGGGTGGAAAAGGAAAACGATCTGTGCCTACAGGTGGATTACCGCTCGACCGACGAAGTGGGCGAAACCGTCGATGCCTTCAACGCGATGATGAAACGCCTGCAATCTTCCTTCCAGGATATCCAGCAGCAGGTCGGCGAAGTCACCTATGCCGTCGAATCCCTGAACACCGCCGCGCAGCAGGTGGCGGCCAGTTCTTCCAGCCAGTCGAGTTCCACCTCCGCGATGGCCGCCTCGGTCGAGGAAATGACCGTTTCCATCAATACCGTGGCCTCCAGCGC
>JAITDH010000062.1 GCA_031282665.1 Zoogloeaceae bacterium
CCGCTACAAACGGCGGATTTTTTCCAGCAGGGAACTCGTCGACAAGGGGTGGATGAAGGGAATGGAATACACCTGCCCGCCCCGTTGCAAAACCTCCCTGGCGCCGACGATTTTTTCCGCCGGCCAGTCGCCTCCCTTGACCAGGATTTCCGGCTGGCAGGCCAGGATGGCCGCGAGCGGCGTATCGTCGTCGAAACTGCTGACGAGATCGACGCATTCCAGGGCAGCGAGCATGGCGAGCCGGTCGGGCAAGGGGTTGATGGGACGCTCCGCGCCCTTGCCCTGCCGCTTGACCGAGGCGTCCGAATTGACCAGCACGATCAGCGACGCGCCCAGGGCGCGCGCCTGCGCAAGACAGGTTGCGTGCCCCCGATGCAGGATGTCGAAGCATCCATTGGTGAAGACACGCGGCGCGGGCAGCCGGGCGGCGCGCTCGGCCAGTTCCTGTGGCCAACATATCTTGCGCTCGAAAGCCGGAAGGGGAAAAGTGGCGCTCATGGATCGTCGTTCGGGAAAAGAAGTGATTGTAAGCGGCTTCGGCGTCGGTTTTGTAGGTTGGATAAGCGCAGTGCAATCCGACATTCGTCCCACGATGCGCAGCATCGCAAAGCAAAGCAATCAAAGAACAGCGGCGCAAATGCTGGTGATGGCCGGTAATGAACGATTGTCGGATTACGCCTTCGGCTTCATCCAACCTACCCCACCTACGAAACCACATCGCTTCGTTGCAGCCGGATCCATTCATTTGGTCTCGACGCGGTCGGTGAAGCTCCAGACGCGGCTGATGACCAGTTGGTCGGTGTCGCGGGCGATGGCGGGAGGGAATGGCGGGTAGGGCGCCGCCATGTAGACGATGCGGCGGGCGGCTTCGTCCAGCACCTTGTGCGGCGAAGGACGGTCGATGGTGACTTCCAGCACCTTGCCGTCCCTGTCCAGGGTGACGGTCAGCGCCAGTGTGCCATAGAGCTTGCCGCGCGCGGCTTCCGGGTAGTTCAGGGTTCCCCAGCGTTCCACCTTCTGCCGCCAGTCCTCGATGTACTGGGCAAAGCGGTATTCCTGCGTGCGCGCGCCGATGAAGGTCTTGCGCGGACGCGAGTTGTAGGCTTCCGTGTTCTTGGCGATCTCGCCTTCCAGGCGCACCATCGCGCGGGCGGCTTCCGCCAGATCCATGCCGTCCGTCGGCGCGCGCGGCACTTCCGGGGCGTCTTTTTCCTGGGCGCGGGTGGCAGGGGCGCGGCTGTTCTGCGCGATCAGTTCCCGCCGTTTCGCTTCCAGCGCTTCCGTGCGTTCTTGCAGTTCAAGCAACTGCTCGCCCTGCTGCTCGCGCTGGCTTGGCGGCAGGAAGGAAGCGACGCGGCGCTTCTGGTTCGGGTCGACATTGCCGCCGCCGTCCAGGTTATGCTGCGCGAGCGCCTGCGTCTCCTCGATCCTGGGCTTGGTGGCCGAGCGGCTGTTGACCAGGATCACGTCCAGCCCGCGGTCGCGGACGCGCTTCTTCGGCGGGGCGGTGGAAAATTCGCTGCTCAGGGTAATGCCGTGCAGCAAGACGGAAATCGTCAAGGCAACGCCAAAGGCATGCAGATTCGTATACTGGAGGAATGCGCGCAGCCAGGAGGCGATCACCGAACGCATGGCGCTATCCTTCGACCGTGTCCGGCATTTCCACGCCTTCTTCCCGCGGGACGGATTCCTGCCGGTCCGGCGCTTCCAGCGCTTCCAACAAATGACATTGCACTTCCAGCCGGAGGAAATCCAGCCCGTCGATGCGCGCCTTCAGGCGCTGTCCCGCGGAAAAGGCCGCCGCGCCGGAGAGGCGGGTAAACAGGGGCAAATCTTCGAAACGCGCCAGGTCGTCGCGGTGCACGCGGAGGACGGCCTCCTTCACCTCTTCCTGCCGCAGCCAGCGCAGGCACCAGTAGCGTTCGATATTGCGCTGGAAATCCGCATAGACGGCGTAGGTGTTCTCGAAATCGCGCATGGCGGCGAAAAGCTCGGCGGAGCGCGGCGCGAAAGGCGGCGTCTTCCCTTCCAGGGCGGCCACGAGCTGCCACTGGTTAATCAGGTCGGCATAGCGGCGCAGGGGCGAGGTCATCCAGGCGTACTGCGGCACGCCCAGGCCCTCGTGCGGCTGCGGCGCGGTGCTCATGCGCGCCTTGCCGCCGGTCTGCGCCCGGTAGAGGCAGGGAATGCCGCGCTCGGCGAGCAGTCCTCCCCAGGTGGAATTGGCGACGATCATCAATTCCGCCACCAGTTTGTCCAGCGGGCTGCCGCGCTTGCGGGCGACGATCGATACCCGGCAACGCTCGGCGTCGGCGAGATCGCCCTCGATGGCAAAGTTGTAGTCGTTCATCCCCTGGCTGGCGGAAGGCTTGCCGCGCCGCGCCTCGCAGGCATTGGCAAAGCGCCAGAGGGTCAAGAGTTCGTCCTGGAACGGTTTTCCCGGCAAGACGCCCATTCCCATCGCCGCCACCGTTTCCGCGTTGAACCAGGGCTCGATTTCGTGGTGGCGCAGATTGGCGACGATGTTCACCCGTTCGGCGCGGGATTCGTGCCCGGTGATTTCCAGCGCCGCATCGACGGTCAGGTAAAGGGAAACCGCCGGGCAATCGCGTCCCTCTTCCAGGGTGTAGGCGCGCACCACGTCGTCCGGCAGCATGGTGATTTTCGCGCCGGGCATATAGACGGTGGAAAGACGGGCGCGGGCGACGGCGTCCAGGGCATCGCCTTGGCGGATCGCCAGGCTCGGCGCGGCAATGTGGATGCCGATGCGCCAGCCGCCGCCGGGGAGGGGCGTGACGGAAAGCGCGTCATCCACCTCCGTCGTCTGCGCGTCGTCGATGGAAAAGGCGGCCACGCCGGCAAGCGGCAGATCGTCCGGACAGGCGGGCGTGGCGAGATTCGGGAAAGCCGTTCCCTTCGGAAACTGCTCGCACAGGAAACGGCGCAGATGCACTTCGTAAGGAGAAGAAAGCGCCCCGCTCCTCAGCAGCAATTCTTCCATCGTACAGGAAAGCGCCGTCGCCGCGGCCTCGAAAGCCTTGATTTCGGGCCGGTTGCGGTCGGGCTTGCCGAGCAGGGTCTCGGCATGCGGCCGCAGCGCCTGGGGCAGGCGGCCCGCCTTCAGATCATGAACCCAATCCTCGATCTGGAGCGCTTGCTGACGTTTTTTTTCAACAGCAGCCAGAGCGGCCTGGAGAATGTCGGCAGGGGCCTTGCGGAAACGCCCCTTGCCCTTGCGGTGGAAATAAACCGGCGCGCCATGAAGGGCGAGCAGCAGTGATGCCGCCTCCGGCGCGGCGGGTTCATGGCCGTAGTATTCCCTGGCCAGATCAGAAAAAAGAAATTCGCTCTCACCGGCGATCTCCCAAAGGAATGCCACGTCGATTTCCGCGGCCAGCGGCGCCGCCTCGGTCAGCAGAAGCGCGGGCGAAGGCGACTGGAAACGCAGGAGCGTCTGCGCCGCCTTGATCTTGCTGCGCTTTCCCGACGGCAACTCCACTTGCAGGGAAGTCTCGTTGTCCGCCAGGATACCGCCCGCCTTGAAACCGCCGTCTTCTTCAAAAAGTACATAGGGCAAAGTCATCGGCGGATTATAAACCGTCCGATCATCCGGGAGTCCACTTCACGATGCCGGTCCAGGTCGTCGCCAACACGACGACGCCGAAGACGATCCGGTACCACGCGAAACCGACGAAGGTATGGCGGGAAACGAAGTGGATCAGCCCCCTCACCGCCAGCAGGCCGAAGATGAAGGAAGCGACGAAGCCGACCGCGAATACCGGCAGGTCTTCCGCATGCAGCGACTGCCAGCTTTTCATCACGTCGTAGAGCGTGGCCGCGAACATGGTGGGAATCGCCAGATAGAAGGAAAATTCCGTCGCCGCTCGCCGGTTGAGGCCGAACAGCATCCCGCCCATGATCGTCGCGCCGGAACGCGACACCCCCGGCCACATCGACACGCACTGGGCAAAGCCCACCTTCAGGGCATCCTGCCAGCGCATGGCATCGACCTCCGTGACCCGTTCCGGCATCGGCCGGCGTTCGATGTAGAGAATCAGCAGGCCGCCCGCGATCAGGGCCACGGCGACCGAGAGCGGATTGAAGAGATAGGTCTTGATCGTCTCGTGCAGCAGTATTCCCACCACGGCCGTCGGCAGGAAGGCCGCCACCAGCAAACCCGCGAACCGTCGCTGCGCCGGATCGCTCCCCAGGCCGCCCAACGCCTGCCCGAGCCGCGCGCGAAAATGCCAGCACACCGCCAGGATCGCGCCCAACTGGATCACCACATTGAACACCTTGCTCTGCTCGTTGTCGTAATCGAGCAGACTGCCCGCGATAATCAGATGCCCGGTGGAAGAAATCGGCAAAAACTCGGTCAAGCCTTCGACGATGCCGAGCAACAAAGCCTTGAAAAGTAGGACGAACTCCATGAAATCAGCTTTCTTTTCCCGCTCGAGGTTCGCGGGATGCCAAAAAGTGGGAGATTATAAGCGCTCGCGCTACCCTGGTTGGGAATTTGATTTGCCAGGATTTGCCAAGATTCGCCAAGGCGCAATGGAGGTGAAGGAAAAATCTTGCCAAGCAAAGCGCGAACGCAAAGCTCATGTACTTACCTTCAATCTCGTCATTGCGAGGGCCGCAGGCCCGTGGCAATCCAAACGGCCTTTCCGCTTCCTTTGCTGTTCCAGAAAACTGAACCGCCATCTGGATTGCCACGGCGCTGTGCGCCTCGCAATGACGAGGTTTGAGGTAAGCGCACTGATTTTCCACTTTTAATCGCACCCATTTGAAGCAGCCTATCCGTTATATGAATATCAGTTTTTGTTCTGACCAGATCGGAAGAGCGTCG
>JAITDH010000190.1 GCA_031282665.1 Zoogloeaceae bacterium
GGAGAGAAAGGGTTGTTGCATGGCGGTTCCTTCGGGTTGAGGTGGATGTGCAGGAGGGAAGGGAATGCCAGGATGATACGCCCTCGCTCACCTCCTGTGGGGCAATGTGAGGCCGTAGGGTGCCGTAGGTTGGATAAGCCGAAGGCGCAATCCGACATTCCAACCACACCGATGCGCAGCATCGCAAATCAAGAAACAGCGGCGCTTCGCGCCAGTGATGGACGAAATGTCGGATTACGAAAACAAAACCCCGCAAGATTGCCAGTATGCGAAAACAAGTCCAGAATCATCCACCTTCCGGTCATTCTTGGTGTTTGGCAATGAAAAAACTGGTTCTTGCTTCCAATAATGTGAAAAAGATGAAGGAGCTGGCCGCGCTGCTTGCGCCGCTGGATATCCAATTGATTCCGCAGGGGGAGTTGGGCGTTCCCGAAGCGGAGGAACCGCATGGCACCTTCGTGGAAAATGCCCTGGCCAAGGCGCGGCATGCCGCGGCCTGGACGGAGTTGCCCGCGCTGGCCGACGATTCCGGGCTTTGCGTCGCGGCCTTGAATGGGGCGCCCGGCGTGCATTCCGCCCGCTATGCGGGGGATCCCAAGAGCGACCGGCGCAATAACGAAAAATTGCTTGCCGCCCTGACGGGCGAGGTGGATCGCCGCGCCCATTTCGTCAGTCTCATCGTTTTCATCCGGCATGCCGACGATCCGCAGCCCATCATCGCCGAGGGCGAATGGCACGGGGAAATCCTGCTCTCGCCACGGGGAGAGGGCGGTTTCGGGTACGATCCCCTGTTCCTCGACAGGGAAAGCGGCGTCGCTTCCGCGGAACTGCCGCCCGAGGTCAAGAACCAGCGATCCCATCGGGGACAGGCGATGAGGCGGTTGCTGGAGAAATTGCGCCGGGAAATTTCCCAGGGCACGGCCTGATGGGAAAGGCCAGGACCGTCTATCTCTGTAGCGAGTGCGGCGCGACGTCGCCCAAGTGGCAAGGCCAATGTCCGGGCTGCAATGCCTGGAATACCCTGGTGGAAAGCGTGGTCGAGGCGGGGGCACAGCGTTTTTCCCCGCTCGCGCAGGTTGCCCGCTTGCAGAATCTCGCGGAAATCGAGGCCCGGGAGGCCGAGCGCATCCCCACGGGCATCGGGGAATTCGATCGTCCGCTGGGCGGCGGGCTGGTCGCCGGCGGGGTGGTGCTGATCGGCGGCGATCCCGGCATCGGGAAAAGCACCCTGCTTCTCCAGGCGCTGGCCAGCCTTTCCGCGAATTTCGCCGCGCTTTACGTGAGCGGTGAAGAATCGGGCGAACAGGTCGCCCTGCGGGCGAGGCGGCTGGGGCTTGCCGCCAGCAACCTGCAACTCCTGGCCGAAATCAACCTGGAGAAAATTCTCGCCGCGCTGACGCGCGAACGTCCGCAGATCGCCGTCATCGACTCCATCCAGACCCTCTGGTCGGAACAGCTTTCCTCCGCTCCCGGTTCCGTCTCGCAGGTGCGCGAATGCGCCGCGCAGCTTACCCGCCTGGCCAAGCAGCAGGGCACTTCCATCATCCTGGTCGGGCACGTCACCAAGGAAGGGGCGCTGGCCGGGCCGCGAGTGCTGGAGCACATCGTCGATACCGTGCTGTATTTCGAGGGCGAAACGCATTCCAGCTTCCGCCTGATCCGCGCCTGCAAGAACCGCTTCGGCGCGATCAACGAACTGGGCGTCTTCGCGATGACCGAGAAAGGGCTGAAGGGGGTCAGCAATCCTTCCGCGCTCTTCTTGTCGCAGCACGGGCAGGAGGTGCCCGGCACCTGCATCCTCGTCACCCAGGAGGGCAGCCGCCCCCTGCTCGTGGAAATCCAGGCGCTGGTCGATGCGGCGCACGGCAATCCGCGCCGCCTGACCGTCGGCCTGGACGCGCAGCGCCTGGCGATGCTCCTGGCCGTCCTGCACCGGCATGCCGGCATCGTTTGCTTCGACCAGGACGTTTTCATCAATGCCGTCGGCGGGGTGCGCATCAACGAACCGGCCGCCGATCTTGCGATCCTGTTGGCCATCGTTTCTTCCCTGAACAACCGGCCCCTGCCGAAGAAACTCATCGTCTTCGGAGAGGTCGGCTTGGCCGGCGAAATCCGCCCCGCGCCCCGCGGCCAGGAACGCCTGAAAGAGGCCGCCAAGCTCGGCTTCACCCACGCCCTCATCCCGCAGGCCAATCTCCCCCGCCAGCCGATCCACGGCATGAACGCCATCGGAGTCGCAAGAATCGACGAAGCGGTCAGCCGCCTGCGCGAGATGGAATGACGAGGCAAAACCGTCCAGACGAAGCGCCGACGCGCACGGGAGGCGTCCCGAAGGGACGCGAATCCGATAACCCCCGGCGTCAGCCGGGGGGAACAGGGCCTCAAGATCAGATAGCCCCAACGGGGCGTTACGTCGGGCAGCCGTATCGGCACATGCGTCGTTTTCGGCAGAGCCGCTATCCCATCGTTTTTCGAACACGGGAGCAACGGATGTTTTTTCCCATGATGCCGCTGCGGGTAACGCCCCGTTGGGGCTATCAAGGGTGTGATGGGCCGCCACGCCCCCGGCTGACGCCGGGGGTTATCAAAATTGCGTCCCTTCGGGACGCTCCCGGATTTTCAAATGCGCGCGCGCTCGAAAAAAGAGCGAGGTTTCGTGGTTGATTTCGATACGG
>JAITDH010000213.1 GCA_031282665.1 Zoogloeaceae bacterium
GCTGCCCGAAGACCAGCGGATGGACTGCGCGTGAAAATCGCCCTGATTTCCCCCAAAGGCCCGCTGTACCGGGCACGTGGCGGCATCTTCAAGAAATCGCTGCGCTACCAGCCCTTGACCCTGACCACCCTGGCCGCGCTCGTGCCGCCGGAATTGGGCGCGACGATCACCCTGTGCGACGAAGGCATCGAGGCGATTCCCGAGCGGCTCGACGCCGACCTCGTGGGACTGACGGTCATCACCGGCACGGCGGCGCGCGCCTATGAACTGGCGGCGCGCTTTCGCGCCCAGGGAAAGACCGTGGTGCTCGGCGGCCCGCATGTCACCCTGCTGCCCGACGAGGCCGCGCGCCATGCCGATACGATATGCGTTGGTTATGCCGAGGACAGTTGGCCGCAACTGTTGCGCGATTTCCGGCAAGGGTGTTTGCGGCCGGTTTACCGGCAGGCAGCGGATTTTTCGCTTGCCCGTCCGCACATGCCCTATGCGCGCCGCCACCTGTTCCAGCCGGGGCAATTCCTCACCCAGGCCGTCTTCGAGGCGACCCGCTCCTGCGCCCACGATTGCGAATTCTGCGTCGCGCCTTCCGCCTGGGGACGCCGGCAGTATCAAAAGCCGGTCGACTGGGTGATCGGCGACATCGCGCAATTCGGGGCGAAAAAAATCATCTTCATCGACCTGAACCTGATTTCCGACCGCGAGTACGCGCGGGAATTATTCACCCGCATGATCGCGCTCAAGGTCAAGTGGTTCGGTCTCAGTACGGTACTGATCGCGCATGACGCCGAACTGATGGACCTGCTGATGCAAAGCGGCTGCCGCGGCCTGCTGCTGGGACTGGAAACGGTGACGCCGGCGAGCCTTGCCGACGCCCGCAAGCGCTTCAACGATTCCGTCGATTTCAAGACCCTGATCCGGGAACTGCACGCGCGGAAGATTTCCGTGCAAGGCTGTTTTGCCTTCGGTCTCGACCACGATACGCCGGAGGTGTTCGAGGCCACCGTCGATTTCGCGCTGGAGGCGGGCATCGACCTGCCGCGCTTTTCCATCCTCACGCCCTTTCCCGGCACGCCGCTCTTTTGCCGCCTGAAAACGGAAGGCCGCATCCTGACGGAAGACTGGAACCTCTACGACGGACAACATGTGGTGTTCCAGCCCCGCGCCATGAGCGTCCGGCAACTGGCCGAAGGACACGAGCGCGCCTGGAAGGAGGTCTACCGCTGGATAGCCATCGCCCGCCGCCTGTGGGCAGCGCGCAATTTCCAGCCGCTCGCGCTCACCGCCAACCTGGGCTACCGCTTTTATGCGTGGCATCTGCATCAGTTCTACACCTGCGATTGGCCAAGATTGTGAGGGTAAGATACGTGTTTTCCATCCTATCGATCCGCTCGAGCATTCCCGCGACAAGCGCCATGACAACAGGAATCCTGAAATGACGACCGAACAAGAGGAAACGCCTTCTTCCTTATTGAAAAGAGGCGACGAACTGGCGGCGACGGGAGAACTGGAGGGCGCGCTTGCCGTTTTCGAGGAAATCGACCGCCGCTTTGCCGCCACCGATCCCGATACCCGGAAAATCCTGGGGCTTGCGCGTATCCGGATTGTCGAGGCGTCGGGCGAAAAAGGGTTTGCCTTGGCGGACAAGGGGTTGTTCGCGGAAACGATTGCCCTGTGCGAGGAAATCGCCCGCCGTTTCGGGCATGACGACAATCCCGAGGTGCGCAAGGCCGTCGTCGGCAAACGCCGGGAAACGACCCAGGCGCTCTATGAAAAAAGCCGCGCCCTGCAGGAGATGGGCAGGCTCGATGCGTCCATCGCCCTCTATGCGCAGATCGCGCATTGTTTCGCGACGGACGACGACCCCGACGTGCGCGGGGTGGTGGCGCGCGCGCTCCTCCACAAGGACGAGGCGGAAAGCGCCAGAAAAACACCGGTTCCGCCAGAAACGAAAACGCCGGAAATCCCCCCGCGGGAGGATAGTCCCTCCTCCCCGGAACCCGAGCCTTCGCAAGAGGAGGATGCCTCCCCGGAACCCGCCCCCGCGCAGGAGGACGCTCCCCTCCCGGAACCCGACCTCCCGCAGGCCGATTCCTTCCGGGAAGTTCGCCGTCCGCAGGCGTTGAGCAAGAGAGCGAAACGATGGCTGATTGCCGCCCTGTGCGCCTTGCCGCTCTGCACCCTGGTCTATCTATACCAGGTCGAACAAAAGCTCGCCGGGTTTTTGGCAAGGGGCGAGGCATTGGTTCTGGCAGGCCGGATCGACGAAGCCGAATCCGTCTATGACGAAGCCCGGCGGCAAACCGGCAGGCACGCCCGGATCGACACGTCCTTTGTCCAGACGCTCGTTGCGCGCGGTGAAATGTTGAAACAGCAGGGGAAATCCGAAGAGGCGTTCGCAATCTACGACAAGGCCATCGAAGGTCATGAACAGCAAAGCGATGCGGATATCTACCAAGCGGTCAATGAGGCGATGTTCGGCAAGGCGGACATCCTTCTGGAAAAGGAGGAACACAAGAAAGCGCTCGCGGTATATGACGCGCTCGAAGAGCGGTATGACGACAGAGCCAGGGCAAGGGAGTTGAAGGGAATGATTCTTCACCGGGAAATGGATTCGATCCAACAAGGCGTTTTTGACGAGGCGGCTACTTTTTTCGAGAACTCCGAGGAAAAAGCCGGCCCCACCGTCCAGACGATCGCCGCGACGGCGCTCTTCTGCAAGGCGCACGCGCTACGCCGGCAAGGCGAAGAAATGGGCGCCGAGGCGATCTATGGCGAAATCGAACGGCGTTTCGCGGGCAATGACCATCACATGGTTTCCTTGGCACAGGAACAGGCGCGCGAAATGAAAACGCCGCAGGGGCGCAACGAGAAAAGTTCGTGTGACCAGGAACGGATCGAAGATTGTTTTTGCCGGGACGAAGGCGGCAATGTCAAGGAAGGCATCGCGAAAACGATCCTGTTTGCGGGCGCGTCGATCGTCAATGGTCCTCGCCACAAAATGATGGAGAGGTATCTGCTCGAAAAAGCCATGAAAAACTTCACGGAAGTCGATGACTATTTCAACAAGGAAGACAACCCCAGAATCAGGGAGTCTGTCGCGAATGCGCTCGGTTTGCGGTCGATTGCGAGAATCCTCCTGAATGAAAATTATTCTCTATCGTCATACCGGATCATGGACAGCATCCGGGATGACGAAGAAGTCATCCGGCGCTATGGCAAGGACACGGACCCCGCGGTTCGCCAGGTCGTCGCCCAGACGCGTGTCATCATGAGCACTTACCTCACCGCGCGGGGCAGGCAGAAGGAAGCGCTCGCCGCACTGGAGGAAGTCATCCGGGAATATGAGGAAGACGAACGCCCGGAAATCCAGGAAATCGTCCTGCGCGCTTTCCTGGAGAAAGCCACGGCGCAGGAGAAAGACGGCCAACTGGAAGAAGCCCTCGCCACGCTCGACAAAATTGCGCAGCATTACGACAGGTCACTCAATCCCTGGGCGGGTCAGGCTCTTGCCAACGCCCTCTTCAAAAAGGGCGAGATCCTGGGCAAGCAAAAGCAGTGCAAGGATGCGGCCGCAGCCTATGAAATGGCCATCAACGCTTCCCGCTCCAATCCCCTGGCGAGTGATTGGAGAAGAAAAGCGAAAGACGCGCTCGACGCCCTGGATACCACATGCGGGACGACACGCAAGTAGGGTGACGTCAAAGGCAGGGCGCAATGAAAAGTGGAGGAAACCAACGAAGCG
>JAITDH010000233.1 GCA_031282665.1 Zoogloeaceae bacterium
TGCGCGATCGCAATCTGCGCCACGCCGGCGTATCCCGCGACGGGACGCGGATCACGATCAACTTCCGCGACGCCCAGACCCAGGACAAGGCAAGGGAATTGATCGAGAAGGATTTTCCCGATCTCGCCCTGCTTCCCCAGGAAGGCAAGCTCGTCGCCAACATGCGCCCGGATGCCTTGAAAAGGCTTGCCGAATATGCCCTGCAACAGAACATCACTACCCTGCACAACCGCGTCAATGAACTGGGCGTGGCCGAGCCGGTCATCGCGCAGCAGGGCGCGGACCGGATCGTGGTGCAATTGCCGGGGGTGCAGGACATCACCAAACCGAAGGAGATCATCGGCCGCACCGCTACCCTGGAAGTGCGCCTGGTCGACGAAACGCCGGGCAGCCTGGAGGCGGCATTGGCCGGCGTGCCGCCCTTCGGCACGGAGCTCTTCGTCGAACGCAACCGCGACGGGCGGGAAATTCCCATTCTCCTGAAAAAGCAGGTGGTGCTCACCGGCGAACACCTGACCGACGCGCGTCCCGGTTTCGATGAAAACCAGATGCCCGCGGTGCTCCTGGGCTTCGATTCCATCGGCTCGCGCATTTTCCGCGACGTGAGCCGTGAAAACAAAGACAAGCGCATGGCGATCCTGCTGGTGGAAAAAGGGGTGGGCGAAGTCGTCACCGCGCCGGTAATCAAGCAGGAAATCGCCGGCGGCCGGGTGCAGATCACCGGCCACATGACCAGCCAGGAAGCGAGCGACATCGCGCTGCTGCTGCGTTCCGGCTCGCTTGCCGCGGCGATGGAGATCATCGAGGAACGCACCGTCGGCCCTTCCCTCGGCGCGGAAAGCGTCCAGAAGGGCTTCGATTCGACCCTCTGGGGCTTCGTCGTCATCGTCGTCTTCATGATCGTGTATTACCGGATATTCGGCCTCATCTCCTCCGTCGCCCTGACGGCCAATCTGCTCTTCCTGGTGGCGCTCCTTTCCATGTTGCAGGCGACGCTTACCCTGCCCGGCATCGCGGCGATCGCGCTGACCCTGGGCATGGCGATCGACGCCAACGTGCTCATCAACGAGCGCATCCGCGAGGAACTGCGCGGCGGGATGCCGCCCCAGACGGCGATCAGCGCGGGTTACGAGCGGGCCTTCGGCACCATTCTCGACTCCAACCTCACCACCCTGATCGCCGGCCTCGCCCTCCTGATCTTCGGCTCCGGCCCGGTGCGCGGCTTTGCCGTGGTGCATTGCCTGGGCATCCTGACCTCCATCTTTTCCGCCGTGACGGTTTCCCGCGCCATGGTTTCGATCGTTTACGGCCGCCAGAAAAAGCTCGACTCGATCTCCATCGGGCAAATCTGGAAACCGGACGACAGTTCGACACGCAAACCGGCGAAATAAGGAACAGCCATGGAATTTTTCCGCATTCGCAAAGATATTCCCTTCATGCGCCACGCGCGGGTATTCAATGCCATTTCTCTCATCACCTTCGTCCTGGCGGTCTTTTTCCTCGCCCGGAACGGCCTCAACCTTTCCGTGGAATTCACCGGCGGCACCCTGGTGGAAGTGCATTACAGCACGGCGGCGGAACCGGAAAAAATCCGCGCCGCCCTGGCCCAGGCGGGCTATCCCAAGGTGGAAGTGCAGCGCTTCGGTTCCTCGCGGGACATCCTGATCCGCCTGCCGCTGAAAACCTCGGGCGAGACGGGCGAGGCCGGAACGGCAACGGAAGCGGACGACGCGGCGCAGCAGGCGGCGGCGGCGAAGGACATGGCCAAGCAGGGCGAGGCCGTCATGGCGGCGCTTACCGCCATGGACGCAGACAACCCGCCCGAACTGCGCCGGGTGGAATTCGTCGGCCCGCAGGTGGGCGCGGAACTGTTTGAAAAAGGCGTGCAGGCGCTCCTGATGGTCGTCGTCGGCATCATGGTCTACCTCGCCTTCCGTTTCGAATGGCGTTTCGCCCTCGCCACCATCATCGCCAACCTGCACGACATCGTCATCATTCTTGGCTTCTTCGCCTTTGCCCGCTGGGAATTTTCCCTCTCCGTCCTCGCCGCCGTGCTGGCCGTGCTGGGCTATTCGGTCAACGAATCCGTCGTCGTCTTCGACCGGGTGCGGGAAACCTTCCGCAAGGAGCGCGGCAAGACCACCCCCCAGATCATCGACCACGCCATCACCAGCACCATCTCCCGCACCGTCATCACGCACGCCTCGACACAGGCCATGGTGCTTTCCATGCTGCTCTTCGGCGGCGAAATCCTCTATTATTTTTCGCTCGCGCTGACCATCGGCATCTGCTTCGGCATCTATTCCTCGGTGCTCGTCGCCTCCCCGCTGGCCATGTGGCTGGGCGTCTCCCGCGAACAATTCGTCAAACCCACGAAACCCAGGGACCCCACCATGACCGCCGACGGCGCCTGCGTTTGACGTCGGAAATCAGGTATCAGGAATCAGGCATCAGAAAAAAACAAACCTTCAGGAGAAAGGAAAAAAAATGCAGACCATCAAACTCTGGGACTTGCCCACCCGCCTCTTCCACTGGCTTCTCGTCGCCGCCATCGCCGCGCTCTTCGTGACCGGGAAGATGGGCGGGAACCTGATCGAATGGCATGGCCGATTGGGGATTTTCGTTGTCGGCCTGATCGTCTTTCGCCTGGTCTGGGGCTTCGTCGGCTCCACCTATGCCCGTTTCTTCCAGTTCTTCCCCACCCCCGCCGCCATCCTGGCCTACCTCAAGGGAAGCTGGCACGGACTCGGACACAACCCGCTCGGCGCGCTCTCCGTCTTCGCCCTGCTCACCCTCACCCTCCTGCAAGCCGTTTCCGGCCTGTTCACCAATGACGAAATCAGCTTCCACGGCCCGCTCTACCGCCTGATCGACAGCGGGCTTTCCCTCCGCATCACCGGCTGGCACCAGCAACTGGCCAACGTCCTCCTCGTCTTCATCGGCCTGCACGTCGCCTCCATCGTTTTCTACAAGCTGGTCAAGAAGGAAAACATGCTCATCCCCATGCTGACCGGCAAGAAACAGGTATCGCCGGAAGAGGCGGGCAAATCGGCGCAAGGCGGCGGCTTCGCCGCATTGCTCCTCGCCCTCGCCCTCGCCGGCCTGGCGCTCTGGGGCGCTTCCGGAACCTGGATCCCCGCGCCGCCACCGCCGCC
>JAITDH010000237.1 GCA_031282665.1 Zoogloeaceae bacterium
CGTTGCGTCCGGCGCGCTTTCTTCTTCCAGCAGGATCAAGGCGTCATGGATCTGGGCGTGGAGTTTTTCGAGGAACATCAGGCGACAAACGAGGTCGGCGGCGGCAGGGTTGTCCTGCCGTTCGTCCAGGAGAACGGCAAGCGTTCGGTAGAAGTTTTGCAGATCGCCGGCAAGGCGCGTGGAGAGGTGTTCGAGACCATGGCGGTCGTTGGCGCCGCGCGCTTCCATGAGCGCTTCGCGCCATTCCATCTGTTCTTGCAGGAAATCGGTATCCGTCGTGGTATGGCTGCCGGTATCCAGTTCGTGGCCGCGCAGGGAAAGCAGGTAGCGGGCGCGTGAAAGCGGGTGCCGCAAGGTCTGGTATCCCTCATTGACCCGTGTCGCCTTTTGCATGGACAGGCGTTTTTCCTCGTCTGTCGCGGCGACGAAACGATCCGGGTGCACTTCGCTTTGCAGGGCGAGATAGCGCTTGTCCAGTTCGGCCTGGTCGATTCGATGGCGCAACGGCAGTTGGAAAAGGGTAAAAAAGTCGTCGGTGAGGTTCACGGGAATTTTTTACTTGCCGGGAATTTGGCCATCAGGGTTTCTTGGCATCTTCGTAAAGCGGCATGACCTTGGGCAAGGCGGTTTCGATTTCCTGGATGCGGGTCTTGCTGGAAGGATGGGTGGAAAGCCAGGGGAGCGGCGTGCCTCCGCCGGCGGCGGCCATCTTTTGCCAGAGGGTGACCCCGGCGCGGGGATCGTAGCCCGCGCGGGCGGCAAGGTCGAGGCCGACGAGATCGGCTTCGCTCTCGTCGCTGCGGGAAAATTGCAAGGTCAGGAGTTTGCCGCCATATTTGAAGGCCTTTTCATATTTGCCGCCGCTGACGAATTTGCCCAGGAGTCCGGCGCCGATCGAAGTCGCCTGGTTCTTGCCGATCTGGGCGCGGGCGTGTTCGCGCAGGGCGTGCGCCGCTTCGTGGCCCATCACGATGGCGATTTCGTCGTCGGTGAGGTCGAGTCCTTCCGTCAGGCCGGTGTAGAAGGCGATCTTGCCGCCCGGCATGCAGAACGCGTTGACCGTATCGCTTTTCAGGAGATTCGTTTCCCATTTCCAGTCCTTGGCGGCCTCGTTGAAACGCGGGGCAAAGGCGATGATGCGTTTGGCAATGGCGGCGACGCGCTTGCCCTGGGCGGTGTTGCTTGCCAGGGCGCCCTTGCTTTTCGCTTCCTGGATCAACTTCTGGTATTCCTGGGCGGACTCGTTTTCCAACTCCTCGGCGGATACCATGTTGCGGAAGGAAGAAGGTTCGCCGACTTCGATCCCGGCCTGCGGCTCTTCCGCCAGGGCGGGGGAAAAGGACAGGGAAAAGGGCAGGAAAAAGGCACAGGCGAGGGCAACAAGGAAAGAACGAAAGCGTTTTTGTGACATCTCAATATTCCTGTTCTGCGTTCCACATATCGGAAGTAAACCGGACGACCCGGTTCCGGCCCGTCTGTTTGGCGCGATACAGCGCGACATCGGCGAATTTTACCGATTGCCAGAAGGTGTTGCTATCCTTCGGGTAATCGGAAATACCGATGGAGATGGTTTTTTGCAGCACGGTGCTGCCGACGTTGACGCGGATTTTCTCCACCGCGTGCCGGATATTTTCCGCGACCTGGTCGGCATCCGGCTCTTCGGCATCCTGGAGGACGATGAGGAATTCCTCGCCGCCATAGCGGATGACCATGTCGGAAGAGCGCACGGATTGTTTCAATACCTGCGCCAGGGCTTTCAGCACGGCATCCCCGGCGTCGTGGCCGTGGTCGTCGTTGACCATCTTGAAGTAATCGAGATCGAGCATCAGGATGGCGAGATGGATTTGCTGCCGGCGCACGTTGGCCAGCAGGGTTTCGACATATTCCTCGAGGTAGCGGCGGTTGTTCAGCCCGGTCATCGGGTCGCGCAGGGAAGATTCCTTCAGGGTTTCGGTCAGCCGCCGCGCTTCCAGCACCGGCGCCGCCTCGCGCAGATAGACGTTGATGTAGGGCAGGGCCGCCCGCACCCGTTCCCTGTCGGTTTCCTTGACGACCAACTGGATGATACTGCCCACCACGCCGGACTGGATGATGGGGAAGCACAGATAGTTGTACGCCTCGTTGCCGGGCGGATTGAAGGCGTAGCAGATATCCGGCTGGGATATCCCGTCCACCAGGTGCCCGGTGCGGCGGGCGCGGCAGGTCTCGGAACGTTCCATGATCTGCGGGTTGCACCAGCGGCAGGACGCGCCGAGATTGCCATCCACGATCACCGCGGTCATTTCGTTCCTGCCGTTGGCGACCTCGTAGATGGAAAACTCGTGCAGGTTGAATTCATCCTGCAAGGTGATGGACAGGCGCTGGAAGATCTCTATCTTGGCCTCGTCTTCCTCGATCGCCTGCTTGAAGTGGGAAGCCTTGGCCAGGCCATCCACCATGTCGATGGTCGAGGTCAGGAGGTTTTCGTCGGCTTTCGGCTTGCGCCCGGTCAGGTGCGCCGCCTGCTGGCCGATGCGGGTCAAGCCCTCGTTGAGGAAACCCATCAGATGGTTCAGGCCGGTGGCGATCTGGCCGATTTCGTCGTTGGTTTTCTGGCTGATATGTCCCTTGAAATTACCGACGATCGCCTGCTCGACCACCTCCTCCACCTCTTTTGCCGTTTCCGAAATCGGGCGCAGGACGCGGCGCAGGAAAACGAAGAACAGCGAAGTGAAGAGCGCCACGATGGAGACGATGCCGGCTACCGTGAAAACGGCCTTGTTGCGCAGGGCGGTGATCGACATGGTCATGGTCACCGCGCCCAGCACGTCGCCCTCGCGCGCGTTGTGGCATTGCATGCAATTGGGCGTGTCGCGCGAATCGGCGATGTAGGGAATCGTGCTGCGGAAGATGAGTTCCCCGTTTCTTTCGAGAATCTGGAAACTGTGTTTGCCATCCTGCATGACCTGTTGCTCGATGGCGTCCGGCTGGAATTCGCCGCTGTTGTTCTCGCCGAATTGCTGGTTGACCAGGGGAGAGCGCACGACATAGGCGGACAGGAGGCCATGCACCTCCGTGATGCGGCGCAGGAAGGATTGCCGCCGGTCTATGACGCCATTGATCATGGCTTCGGTCAGATGCACCCGGACGATCTCGGAAGCAGTGCGGACGTGCGCGGCGGTGACATCGACGGAAAAACTGTGGAAAGCGTAAAGACTGATGGCTGCAATGACAATGATCAGGCCAATGGCAATGACCGCGAAAAACAGTGAAATTTTGGCGTTGAGGCGCATCGGTAGCTCTCGTTCCTATTTCCCTCTGAACTGCTGGATTTTGCCAGTTAAATACTGGAAAGGAAAGCAATTTATGGACTGTTACAAGCGGGAAACGCGTTGTGTCGCAACGGCGGGAAGCCAGGCCGACAATGTTCCGCGGCCGGGAATATCCAGCCCGGCGGGCGCGATTTCGGCCAGCGGGACGAGCACGAAGGCCCGCAGATGCAAACGCGGATGCGGCAGGCGGAGGGCAGGCGCGCGCATGACCAGATCGGCATAGAGCAGGAGATCGAGATCGAGCGTCCGCGGGGCGTTGGGAATGCTCCGCCGCCGTCCTTGCGCGGCTTCTTCCGCTTGCAGGGCGGCGAGCAGGTCGAGGGGCGGCAGCGCCGTATCCAGGGCCGCCACGGCATTGATGAAATCCGGCTGGGCCGGGAAGCCGACGGGAGCCGTGCGATAAAGGGAAGAAGCGGCCAGGAGGCGGGTGCGCGGCAATCCATCCAGGGCGGCCAGGGCATTCCGCACCGTCCGGCAGGCTTCGCCGAGATTCGCCCCCAGGGCAACATAGGCCCGGTTCATGGCAGGGTTTTGTAGGTTGGATAAGCGAAGCGCAATCCGACATTCGTATTCCCACGATGCGCAGCATCGCAAATCGAACAAATCGAACGACAGCGGCGCAAGCGCCGGTGATGAACGATTGTCGGATTACGCCTTCGGCTCATCCAACCTACCCAACCTACGAAACCAACGCGAACACTTTGACTTGCCCTCTTTCAAGAGGGATCCTTGCCGATGGCTCGCAATTGCGCAACGGCTTGCGCCAGTTCAGTCTCGGCGGCGGCAAGATCCGTATCCGTCGAGCACCAGCGACGCCACATTTCCCGGAAAGCGGTCGTCAGGTTTCTTGCCATGCGCGGCGCATCCATCAGCGGGCTGGCCTGCATCCGCTCGTGCAGGCCGTCGCGCAGGCGCAGCAGGCGCGCATGGTCATTGGCCAGGGAAACGGCGATGTCGACATAGTCGTCGGCGCTTTCGGCGGCCAGTTCGGACAGGCCGACATTGCGCAGAATGGCGCGTCCCATCCTCGATGCCAGCATGTCGCCCGGCAAGGTGACGAAGGGCACCCCCATCCATATGGAATCATAGCCCGCCGTGCCGCCGTTGAAGGGAAAGGGATCCAGTCCCAGGTCGACCTCGTTGTACCAGTCGAAATAGATACTCCGCCCCGTCATGCCGCGGATATCGAGGCGCGCCGGATCGACGCCATGCGCGGTGAATTGGCTCTTCACGAAATCCTGGAAAGATTCGTCCCTGCCGGCGCGCCCGACCAGGATCAGGCGGGAATCGGGCACGGCATTCAGGATGCGGCTCCACAGCTCGACGGCCTTGTTGCTCGCCTTGCGGAAATTGTTGAGACAGGCAAAGGAAAAGGGACGGGACAGGCGTTCGCAGGGCAAACCCGGCTGTATCGGGACGGGGGACAGGGTATCGCTGTTGCGGACGCCGTAGCAATCGGGCAGGGGCCACGGCGTCTCGCTGCACCATTTGCCCTCTTCCAGCACCGGATCGGGGGGGATGAAAATGTAATCCACGGACGACATGCCGGTCGTTCCCGGATAGCCCAGCCAGGTAATCTGGATCGGCGCCGGCTTGCGGGCGACCGCCAGCAGGCGATGGTTTTCCGTATTGCCGTTCAGATCCACCAGGATATCGATCTCGTCGGCGCGAATCAGCTTGGCGAGCGCCTCGTCGCCCAGTCCCTGCACCTCCCGCCATTTATCGACATGGAGCTTGGCATACGCGGTGACATTATCCTCGCTGCGGGTGTTGTGATACATGAAGAGTTCCAGTTGCTGGCGGTCGAACTCGCTCAGGAGCGGCCCGGCAAAGGCCGCCACCGGATGCTGGCGCATGTCGGAAGTCAGCCATCCGATTTTGAGCCGGCGCTCGGGGTTCCTGTCGCGATCGGCAAAGCGATCCTCATGGCGCAGTTTCTGGCAGACATTGCGGTCGAAAGCCCGCCCCACCGCCAGCACATCGCTCGCGCTTCGTTCAGAAGAATGCAGGATACTCCAGAGCAGATTGGTATAGACGGCCTGATAGTCGGGACCGATTTCGAGGGCGCGCGAAAAGGTTTCGAGCGCCTTTTCCGTCTGGCCCTGTTCGCTGTACAGGCCGCCGAGGTTGATCAGGGCGTTCAGGTGCCGGGGATCCTTTTCCAGTATCTTTTTCGCCAGTTCCTCCGCCTGCGCGGCTTTCCCCTGCTTGCAATACACCACGAGCAGGGTATTCATGCAGTTGAGGTTCTCCGGCTCGCGCTCCAGGCTCATTTCCAGATTTTCCTGCGCGGCATCCAATTGATAGCGGCGGGTGAAGATCAGGCCCAACTGATCCAGGATCATGGCTTCCGGAACGCCACACTCGACCGCGCGCTGCATGACGTCTATCGCCTCGCCGACCGACCCGCCCCCTTGCGTCAGCGCCAGGCAGAGCTTGGCGAGCAAAAGCTTGGAAGCGGAGGCAGATTCTGCCGCAACGCGATACAAATTTGCCGCATCGGTAAAATTTTCTCGCTCCATGGCCAGATCTCCGGCCAGTTCCAGGGTCGAAGTCTGTCGCGGCGCCAGTTGGAACAATTTCTCCAGGCAATGCTCCACGAGTTCCCGCCGGTGGTTTTGCTCTTCCTCGCTGCTTTCCAGCCGGGATTTCCCCAAATGCAGGTATCCCAGGGATATCCAGGCATCGAGATACGAGGGATCCATCTCCGTGGCCTTCGTCAGGGCCTGGGTAGCCTCTTCCAGTTCGCCGGCGCCCTGTGCCGCCAGCCCCAGCAGACAGTAATACGCGGCCTGCCGGCCGGGCAGTTCCAGCAACTGTTGCGCGACCTCCTTGGCTTTCGGCCAGTTGTCCGCCGCGGCATAGGAACTGCTCAGGCTGGCCAGGACACCCTTGTCCTTGGGCGCCTTGCGCCGCGCCGCCAGCAAGACTTCCACGCTGGCTTTCGACAGGCCGATATTGCGATACAGATCGCCCAGGCGGTGCAGGTATTTGACCTTGTCCGGCTTGAGCTTGACGGCTTCTTCGAGGAAGGTCACGGCGCTGTCCTGCTGGCCGATGGCCAGCGCGACCTCACCCAGTCCGAACCAGCCCGCATGCGATTTCGGCGCCCGCGTCACCACGGATTCAAACAACGTCCCCGCTTCCTCGTATTGCCGTTGCGCCAGTGCCTTGTTGCCCTTGTCGATCAGACTGCCGAGCTTTTCCATTATCGCCTTCCATGCCTGCCAGATAAAGCGCGTAGTTTAATCCAAGGCAGGCGATTGGAGTAGGTTGGATAAGCCGAAGGCGCAATCCGACATTCGTCCATCACCGGCGCGAAGCGCCGCTGTTTTTTGATTTGCGATGCTGCGCATCGTGGGGGTTGGAATGTCGGATTGCGCCTTCGGCTTATCCAACCTACGCCCTGTCCTCCTGTTTGGCACGCTAAATGCTTTTCCCTGCACAAACGCTGCCGGGAAAGGGTTCCGGCGGATTGCTGAATCGTTTTCTCCGAGGGGAATGAAATGCCACAAATCATCAACACCAATATTCCATCCATGAACGCGCAGCGGAATCTGGACACCTCCCAAAGCTCGTTGCGGACATCCCTGCAACGGCTTTCTTCCGGTCTGCGGGTCAACAGTTCCAAGGACGACGCCGCGGGCTTGGCGATCGCGGAAAAAATGAATTCCCAGGCGCGCGGCATGTCGGTTGCCATCCGCAACGCCAACGACGCCATTTCCGCCTCGCAGACGGCGGAAGCGGGGATGAACGTCATCACCCAGCACCTGCAACGGATGCGCGACCTGGCCGTGCAGGCCGC
>JAITDH010000240.1 GCA_031282665.1 Zoogloeaceae bacterium
ACCGGCGCTTGCGCCGCTGTTCTTTGATTTGCGATGCTGCGCATCGGTGTGGTTGGAATGTCGGATTGCGCTTCGCTTATCCAACCTACAAAACCAACGCCACATCACCCGCCTCGTCATTGCGGCAAGACTTTCCTCCACTTGGATTGCACCCGCGGACGTCAATATTTTTTACTTTTTCGTAACTCATGGGTTACAATCGAACCCATATTCGAGATTATTTTTGCAGAAAGTGACCATGACGAAGCCACTGACCATCGACATCCCGCCCGGTTTTTCCCGCTGGGATTCGGCGGAAATCCTGAAAACCGGGGAAGACGTACAGCTCTATCTCGAAGCCTGCTTCGAGGAAGATCCCGGCGACGGCAGCCTGATCCGCAAGGCGCTGGGCGTCGTCGCCCGCGCGCACGGCATGACGGAGCTTGCCCGGAAAACCGGGCTTGCGCGCGAAGGGCTTTACCGGGCGCTCTCCGAAGACGGCAACCCGGAATTTTCCACCGTCGCCAAGGTCTGCACGGCCCTGGGCGTAAAACTCAGCGCCGCGCCAGCGCATCGAAACGCGCATGCCTGATCGGGTGGGGCATACAATGCGCCCCTACATCTGAAAGAACCAACGGAGATAACATGCCAAATCCACAACAACTGACAAGGCCGAAGGCCGCAGGACAGCCGCAGGCTGGTCTGGCGAAGCCAGACGCGGCAAAGCCGCGCAATACCGGTCACAGACCACAAAGCGAGCGTAGCGAGCGCTCTGTCCTCAGTCTTCTGTCTTCTGTCCTCTGAAATGTTTGAAGCATTTTTCTACCTGTCGGCCTTTCTCCTCCTCCTCGGCGTCCTGGTCGTGGTGCATGAATTCGGTCACTTCATCGTGGCGCGCTGGTGCGGGGTCAAGGTGCTGCGCTTTTCCGTGGGCTTCGGCCGCGTCCTCTGGCGGCGGCGGGTGTGCAAGGACCGGATGGAACTGACCGTGTGCGCCTTGCCCCTGGGCGGCTATGTGCGGATGCTGGACGAGCGGGAAGTGGAGGAAGGGGAGACGATCGCCCCGGAGGAATTGCCGCGCGCCTTCAACCGGCAGGGCGTCGGGCGGCGCAGCGCGATCGTGGCGGCGGGTCCCTTGATGAACCTTCTCCTGGCGGTGCTGATCTACTGGCTGCTCTTCATGGCGGGCAGCGAGGCGCTGCGTCCGGTATTGGGAGATGCCCTGCCGGATTCGCCCGCCGCCGAGGCAGGGGTCGCCAACGGCGATCTGGTGCGCCTCGTCGATGGCGAGGCGGTCACGACGCAGGAGGATTTCCATTGGCGTCTGCTGCGCCAGGCGAGCGCCGCGCATGGGCAGGGAACGGTGGTCCTGACGGTGGAAGACGCCCAGGGCGCGACGCGCGCGCGTCCCCTGCCGGTCGGCAAGCTCGCCGCCTCCGGCTGGGAGGGCGATCCTTACGCGCATCTGGGCCTGCGCCTTTACCAGCCGCCCATCGCGCCGGTGCTGGGAGAGATCGAGGCCGGCTCGCCGGGCGAGGCCGCCGGCCTGCGATCGGACGACCGGGTTTTGACGGTCGATGGCGAAGCCATCCGGCACTGGCCGCATCTGGTCGAAATCATCCGGCGTTCGGGGGGAAAGCCCCTGTCCCTCGTCGTCGACCGCGCCGGGCAGGAAATACGCCTCGTCGCCACGCCGGAAGACCGCGAGGGAAACGGGCGGCTGGGCGTCGGCGTGGCGGAAAGGGAAGTGGAGAAAATCGATTTTTCCGCCCTGCGGGTCAAGGTGCGCTACGGCTTTTTCGAATCGGCGGGACGCGCCGTGGCGGAAACCTGGAGCAAGTCCATCTTCAGCCTCGTCATGATGGGCCGGATGGTGACGGGCGAGGTTTCCTGGAAAAATATTTCCGGCCCGCTGATGATCGCCGATTACGCCGGAAAATCGGCCAGCGCCGGGCTGAGCGCCTATCTCAAGTTCATGGCGCTGGTGAGTATCAGCCTCGGCATCCTCAACTTGCTGCCCATTCCCGTTTTGGATGGCGGACATTTGATGTATCATGCGCTCGAACTCATCAAGGGCAGTCCGGTTTCGGAGCGTTTCATGATGCGCGGCCAGCAGATCGGCCTCACACTCTTGCTTTCCTTGATGGCTTTTGCTTTTTATAACGACCTGAGTCGTCTTTTGAACGTTTTTTTCAACGGTTGAATGCGCTGTCCCGCATGAACAAAAAACTTTGCTCCCTTTTGATCGGCAGCCTGTTTTCCAGCGCCGCCCTGGCCTTCGAGCCTTTCACCATCCGTGACATTCGCGTCGAAGGCATCCAGCGCACCGAAGCGGGTACCGTCTTTTCCTATCTCCCCGTCAAGGTGGGGGATACCTTCGATGGCGAAGAGGCGTCCCGCTCGATCAAGGCGCTTTTCGCCACCGGCTTTTTCAAGGACGTGCGCGTCGAAGTGGAAGGAAACGTGCTGGTCGTGGTCGTGGAAGAGCGGCCGGCCATCGCCGCGATCAACTTCATCGGCATGAAGGAATTCGAAAAAGACCAGATATTGAAGGCGATGAAGGAAATGGGGGTCGCCGAAACGCAGATCTTCGACCGCGCCCTGCTCGACCGGGCGGAACAGGAACTGAAACGGCAATACCTGTCGCGTGGCAAGTACGGCGTCCAGATCACCACCACCACCACCCCGCTGGAAAGAAACCGGATCGGCATCAATTTCAACATCGTCGAAGGCGAGGCGGCGAGGATTCGCACCATCCACATCGTCGGCGCGGACAGCTTCCGGGAAAAGGACCTGCTCGGCGAATTCGAGCAGACCACGCCCGGCTGGCTCACCTGGTATACCAAGAGCGACCAGTATTCCCGGCAGAAACTTTCCGCCGACCTGGAAAAACTGCGCTCCTTCTACATGAATCGCGGCTACCTGGAATTCACCATCGACTCCACCCAGGTCAGCATTTCCCCGGACAAGCAGGATATCTACGTGACGATCAACGTCACGGAAGGCGAGCGCTACCAGATTTCCTCCATCAAGCTGGCGGGCGAACTCGTCCTGCCGGAAGACGAACTGCGCGGCATCATCACCCTGAAGCCGGGACAGGTCTTCTCCCGCGAGGCGCTGAACAACACCACCAAGCTGATCGCGGACAAGCTCTCCGAGCGCGGCTACGCCTTTGCCAACGTCAACGCGGCGCCGGAGATGGACAAGGAAAACCGCCAGGTGGCCTTCACCATCTTCGTCGATCCAGGCAAGCGGGTCTATGTCCGCCGCGTCGATGTCGCCGGCAACACCCGCACGCGGGACGAGGTCATCCGCCGGGAAGTCCGGCAGATGGAAGGCGGCTGGTACAACGCCGAACAGGTCAATCTTTCCCGCCAGCGGGTCGACAACCTCGACTATTTCACCGACGTGACCGTGGAGACGGTCCCCGTCCCGGGCACGGCGGACCAGGTGGACGTCAACATGGCCGTGACGGAAAAGCCCACCGGCAACGTCATGCTCGGAGCGGGCTTTTCCAAGGAAGAAAAGGTCATGCTCTCCGGCTCCATCTCGCAGAACAACATCTTCGGCAGCGGCAAGCACCTGACCCTGGGCCTCAATACCAGCAAGCTGAACCGGGCGCTTTCCCTCTCCTACACCGATCCCTATTTCACCATCGACGGCATCAGCCAGGGCTTCGACATCTACCACCGCACCTTCAAGCCGGAATCCTCCGACATCGACATCGGCGATTACGAAAGCGCCTCCACCGGCGGCTCGATGCGCTTCTCCTTCCCGATTTCGGAACAGGAGACGATCGGCGTCGGCCTGGGTATCGACCAAACCCGGATCAAGACCTTCGACGAAAGTCCGCAACGCTACATCGACTTCGTCAACAAATTCGGCAAGAGCAACATCTCCGTGCCGATCACCGCCTGGTGGTCGAGCAATGGCCGGGACAGCGCCGTTTTCCCGACCCGCGGCGTCTATCAGCATGCCTCCCTGGAGTTCGCCACCCCCATCGGCGACCTGAAATACTGGAAAGTATCCTATCAGTACCAGCGTTTCTTCCCGATTTCCAAGACCTTCACCCTGATGCTGAACGGCGAAGTCGGCATCGGCGACGGCTACGGCGACCAGGATGAAATGCCCTTCTACAAGAACTTCTACGCGGGCGGGATCAATTCCGTGCGCGGCTACGCCTCCTCCAGCCTGGGGCCGGTCGATGAGAAATACGACGACGAGCGCCTGGGCGGCAACCGCAAGGTCGTGGGCAACGTCGAACTGCTCTGGGGCCTGCCGGGCTACGACCGCTCCATGCGCATGGGACTCTTCTTCGACGCCGGCCAGGTTTACGCGAAAGGGAAGAATCGCCGCAGCACCAGCCGCGAATACGACGATAGCATCCGCATGTCGACCGGTGTCTCGCTTTCCTGGATTTCCCCGGTCGGGCCGCTGAAATTCAGCATTGCCGCGCCCCTGAACAGCAAGTCCGGCGACGATACCGAGACCTTCCAGTTCCAACTGGGCTCCACCTTTTAATTTTCTGCCGCAGGAGAATCATGTTGAAAACCCGTTTTGTCCTCACCCTCGTTTCCCTGTCGCTGGCCCTGTTCGCGGCCCCGCTCCTGAAAGCGGCCGAACTGAAGGTCGGCTATGTCGACATCCAGCGCGTCTTCCGGCAGGCGCCCTCGGCCGTCAAGGCCGCGAAAGACATCGAAAACGAATTCGCCCCGCGCGACCAGGAATTGCAAAAAATGGTCAAGCGCCTGCAAACCATGCAGGAAACCCTGGAAAAGAACGCTCTCACGTTTTCGGAAAGCGAGCGGCGCAACAAGGAACGCGAATTCGCCGACCTTACCCGTGAACTCCAGAGAAAGCAGCGCGAATTCCGCGAAGACCTGAGCCTGCGCCAGAACGAAGCGCAGGCTTCCATCATCGACCGCGCCAACAAGGCGATCAAGGTGATTGCCGAAGGCGAGAAATTCGACCTGATCCTGCAAGACGCCGTCTGGGTCAGCCCCCGTCTCGACATCACCGAAAAAGTCGTCAAGGCGCTCTCCGACGGCAAATAGCCAAACGTCCGACCTGGCATGACGAACGGAATCTCGCTGGCGGAAATCGCCGCCCGCCTGGATGATATCCTGCCGGCGGAAATACGCGGCGATGGCCGGCAGCGCGTTTCCCAGGTCGGCACCCTGCAAGGCGCTGGAGACGGGCAGATCGCCTTCCTCTCCAATCCGAAATACAAGCCGCATCTGAAAACCACGCGCGCCAGCGCCGTCATCCTCTCGCCGGACATGGCGGACGGCCTGCCCGCCACGGTCTCCGCCCTGCTGACCGGCAAACCCTATCTCTACTACGCCCACGTCGCCGCCCTCTTGAATCCGCCGGGGAAAAATCCCCCGGCATCCATCCCGCGGCCAGGGTGGAAGAAGGCGCCGTCGTTCCCGCCTCCTGCCACGTCGCCCCCGGCGCGTGGATCGGCGCCGGGGCCGTCCTGGGCGAGCGGGTGGAAATCCGGGCCAACGCGGCGATAGGGGAGGGCGTCACGATCGGCGAAGACAGCGTCATCCATCCGAACGTCAGCATCTACCCCGGCTGCCGGCTCGGTCGGCGGGCGATCGTCCACAGCGGCGCGATCATCGGCGCGGACGGCTTCGGTTTCGCGCCCGATTTCCCGGCCAGGGGAGAAGAGGGCAGGGCGGGCCGCTGGGTGAAAATTCCCCAGATCGGCGGAGTCGTCATCGGCGACGACGTGGAAATCGGCGCCAACACCAGCATCGACCGGGGCGCGCTGGAAGACACCGTGATCGGCGACGGCGTCAAGCTCGACAACCAGATCCAGATCGGGCACAACTGCGTGATCGGGGAGCACACCGTCATCGCCGGCTGCGTCGGCATCGCCGGCAGCGCGCGCATCGGCCATCACTCGGCCATCGGCGGCGCGGCGATGATCCTCGGCCACCTCGAAATCGCCCCCGGCACGGAAATCTCCCCCGGCAGCATGGTCATGAAATCCATCCGCCAGCCCGGAAAATACACCGCCCTCTATCCCCTGGAAAAGCACGAAGACTGGCTCAGGAACGCCGCCCTCGTGCGCCGCCTCGAACAGATGTTCCGGCGGCTGGAAGCGCTGGAAGCGGGGATCAGGGATCAGGAATCGGGGATCAGATAAAATCCTGCGTCCTGGGACTTACGACAAGATTCAAAGGCTGGCCTGTCACCTGCATACTTGATCTGGGCGCGAAGCTGGTCGGACATTGAGAGATTTAACATTCTTTACCTCCAGCATTCCATCGACGCTCCGTCCCCACATATCTGGCGGTGACACACTTTTAGAATACCGATCCTATCAAATGAGGAGATGCACAAATGGAAAGAGAAGATGAATATATGCCAAAAATGCAAAAGGCGGTAATATCCCTAGTGACAGGAGATACCGTTAATGATATTACCCCTTTGT
>JAITDH010000277.1 GCA_031282665.1 Zoogloeaceae bacterium
GCGCCATTTCTTCCTCGCCGAGCAATACCGGCGTTCCCATGGTGATGGCGCGGCTGTATTGCGCGCAGAGCGACTCCAGTTCGCTGCCCAGGCGCAGCGCCTCCGCCAGGTCGCCGCCGTGGACGACCATGCCGTGATTGGCCAGCAGGCAGGCGCTGCGCTCCCGCAGCGCGCCGAGCGCAGCGTCGGACAGGGCCTGGCTGCCGAACAGGGCGTAGGGCGCGCAGCGCACGGTATCTCCACCGAAGCGGGCGATCATGTAGTGGAAAGGCGGGATGTCGCGGCGCAGGCAGGCGAGGGCGACGGCGAAGGGGGAATGCGCGTGCAGCACCGCTCCCGCCCGCGGGAAGGCGGCATAGATGTCGCGGTGGAGACGCCATTCGGAAGAAGGCCGGCGGCGCCCTTCGGCTTCGCCGTCCAGGCCGACCCAGACGATGTCGTCCGGCGCGAGCGCGGCGTAGTCCATGCCGGTCGGGGTGATGAGGAAGCCTTCCCTGCCATCTTCGCTTTTCCGGCGGCAACTCATATTGCCCGCCGTGCCTTCGTTCAGTCCGCGCGCGCACATGTCCAGGGCGGCGGCGATCAGGGCCTGGCGCGAGGCGTCCTGGCGCTCGTGTGAGTTCACGTCCTGGCCGCCGCTTCCGGGAAGAGTTGCGCCAGCGCTTCCTGGTTCGCGGCGCAGACGCCCCGCTCGGTGATGATGCCCGTCACCAGTTCGGCGGGGGTGATGTCGAAGGCGGGGTTGTAGATGGGTTCGCCGTTGGAAATCTGGCGCAGGCGCTGGATCTGCCCTTCCCGGTTGACTCCGGTGACGAAGCTCAATTCGTCTTCGGAGCGCACTTCCAGCGGGACGTAGCCGCCGTTGGCGGCGGAAAAGTCAAGCGAGGCGCCGGGCGCGGCGACGTAGAAGGGAATTCCCTGGCGATGCGCGGCCAGCGCTTTCAGGGAGGTGCCGACCTTGTTGGCGACGTCCCCGTTGGCGGCGACGCGGTCGGCGCCGACGATGACCGCGTCTACCCGTCCCTGCAGGATCAGCAGGCCGGAGGCGTTGTCGGCGATCAGGGTGTGGGGGACGCCCGCCTCGGCGAGTTCCCAGGCCGTCAGGAGGCCCTGGTTGCGCGGACGGGTTTCCGATACCCATACGTGCAGGGGCAGCTTGGTGGATGCCGCGGCGTAGATGGGGGCCAGCGCGGTGCCCTGCTCGATCGTGGCAAGCCAGCCGGCATTGCAATGGGTCATCAGTTGCATGGGACGGCAGGGATTCTTGGCCGCGATCTGGCGCAGCAATTCGTAGCCATGCTTGCCGATGGCGCGGTTTTGCCGGGCGTTTTCCTCGGCGATGTCGTCCGCTTCCGACCAGGCGGCGGCGGCGCGCCGGGCCGCCGGCAGGGGCGTCAGGCGCTCGTTCATGCGCGCCAGCGCCCAGGCGAGGTTGACCGCCGTGGGACGGGTCGTCGCCAGCCGGGCGGAGATGCTCACCAATGCCTGGTCGCTGGCATCCGCCCAGAGGCCGAGCGCGATGCCGTAGGCGGCGACGATGCCGATCAGGGGCGCGCCGCGCACCTGCATGGTGTCGATGGCGTGGATGGCGTCCTCCAGGCAATGCAGGCGCACCCACCGCCGGATGTGGGGCAAGACGGTCTGGTCGAGGATTTCCACCTGCTCCTGGCCGTTTTCGAAACAGCGGCGCAGGGGGCGCAGGGGCGCGGGCGGGGTGGGGGGATGGGGGGATCGTTGGTTCGACATGAGGCTTCCTCTTTTATACGGCGAACAGGGTTTTCCATAGCTGGCGGACGGCGGCGATCTGTCCGGCCAGGTCTTGCCGGCAAACGCGCGGCTGCATATCGTTCAGGCGCATTCCGTGTTGCAGGCGGCGATATTCGCGGTAGGCGTTGCGGGCGGTTTCGGCGAGATCCGCCGGAATCAGGTTGAGGCTTGCCGCCATGCGCAGCAGGGCGATGTTGCCGAGGTTGGCGGTCAGTTGCGGATATTGCCGCGCATGGAGAAGCACCAGGTACTGGACGATGAATTCCACGTCGATGATGCCGCCGGGATCGTGCTTGACGTCGAAGATTTCCTCGTTGCCTCTGACATGGCTGGCGAACATTTTTTCCCGCATGGCGAGCACTTCGCCTTGCAGGGCGGCCGGGTCGCGCTCCTGGCAGAGAATTTCCCTGCGCACCGCCTCGAAACGCTTGCCCAGCGCGGCGTCCCCGGTGACGAAGCGGGCGCGGGTCAGGGCCTGGTGCTCCCATACCCAGGCATGCTTGAGTTCATAGTCGCGGAAGGCTTCCAGGGTGCACACCAGGAGACCGGAATCGCCGTTCGGGCGCAGGCGCAGATCGGTCTCGAAAAGCTGCCCGGCGGGGGTGCGGCTGGAAAGCCAGGTATTGATGCGCTGCCCCAGGCGCGTATAGGTCGACTCCGCTTCGGGATCGGCGTCCTCTTCGTCGCGCAGGTAAACCAGATCGAGGTCGGAAGCGTAGCCCAGTTCCTTGCCGCCCAGTTTTCCGTAGCCGATGATGGCGAAGGCGGGCGTTTCACGATGGCGCTGGCGGCTGGGAAGTTTCGCCCAGCACAGGGAAAGCGTGGTTTCCAGCACGATGTCCGCGATCTGGGTCAGATGATCGGAGATGCGCTCGATGCTGTGCAGGCCGGCGAGATCCTGGGCCAGGATGCGGAAGACCTGCGCGTGATGCACCTCGCGCAGCAGATCCATTTCCCGCTCGGTATCGTCCTTGACGGTGGCGAGCGAACGGGCCAGATCGGCGCGGAAGGCGTTCCAGTCGGTGGCGGTGTCGAGCAGTTGCGCGTCCAGCAATTCATCCAGCAGGATGGGGTGGCGGTTCAGGTAGGTCGCCGCCCAGGCGGACGCGCCAACGATGCGCACCACCTTGTCCAGCGCCTGCGGGTACTGTTGCAGGAGGGAAAGGTAGGCGCCCCGGCGGGCGATGTTGTCGAGGAAATCCAGCCCGCGCGTAAACGCCTGGTCGGGATGGGGCGTCTGCCGCGCCATCTCGATCAGGCGCGGGCCGACGGCGTCCAGGCGTTGCCGGTTGGACGCGGGCAATTGCCGGTAGCGTCCCGACTGGCGCAGGGCGGCGAGCCGCTCGTGCGCCACCTTCGGGGAGAAGCCCAACTCGGAAAATTTCTCCCGCTCCTCCTCTTCCTCCAGCGTCCCGGACCACAGGACGGAGAGCGGATGCTCCCCTTCCTCCGGCTCGGAAAACACCGCCTCGAAATGGGTGCTCACCTTCGCCCGGTGGATTTCGAGCTGGGCGGCCAGATCCGCCCAATCGCGGCAATCCATGCTCGCCGCGATCAGCGCGCGCGTTTCCTCGTCCTTCGGCAGCATGTGCGTCTGCTGGTCGTCGACATATTGCAGGCGATGTTCCAGCTTGCGCAGGAATTTATAGGCCAGATGCAAATCCGCCTCGGCGGCGGCGGAGAGGATGCAGAGTTCGGCCAACTGGCCGAGGACGGCAAGGGTCGGGCGGATTTGCAGGCGCGGATCGCGCCCGCCGCGAATCAACTGGAACACCTGCGCGATGAACTCGATTTCCCGGATGCCACCCGGCCCCAGCTTGATGTGCTCGACCATGTCCTTGCGCGCCACCTCGCGGCGGATCTGCACATGCAGGTCGCGCATCGCGTTGATCGCGCCGAAATCGAGATAGCGGCGGAAGACGAAGGGACGCACCATGCGGCGCAGTTGTTCGATCCAGAGCAACTGGCGCTCGCCGGCGTTTTCCCCGGCGTTCAGCGCGCGCGCCTTGATCCAGGCATAGCGTTCCCACTCCCTGCCCTGGGTGATGAAATAGTTTTCCAGGGCGGCCAGCGAAGACACCAGCGGGCCGGAATCGCCATTCGGCCGCAGGCGCATATCGACGCGGAAAACCTGCCCGTCGGCCGTCACTTCGGCCAGCGACCCGATCAGGCGCTTGCCGAGACGGGTGAAGAATTCGAAATTCTCGATCTTCCGCGGCCCCGCCGTCTCGCCCTCCTCCGGATACACGAAGATGTAATCGACATCGGAAGAAACGTTCAATTCCCCGCCGCCCAGCTTGCCCATGCCGATCACCATCAGGCGTTGCGGCAACCCCTCGCTGTCCAGCGGCTCGCCGAAATCGCGCGCCAGCGCCGCGTGATGGAAGGAAAGGGCCGCGTTGGTCGCCACCTCGGCGAGCAGGGTCATGCTTTGCATCACCTCGGGCAGGGGCGCTTCGCCCGCCAGATCGCGCAGCTCGATATGCGCCATCGCCTGCTGCCGCATCCGGCGCAACTGCCGGCGCAGGCATTCCTCGTCCTCGGCGGCGGGCGATAGCGCGGCGCGCAGATCCTCTTCCGACAGGGGCCGCCACCAGCATTGCCGCAACATCTCCGGCAATTCCGGACGGGCGTTGAAAAGCTGGCGCAGATAACGGCTATGCCCAAGCGCGCGCTCCAGGGCCGTCGTCCATTGCATGTTTTCCATTGCTTCGCGGGGAGTATCCATGGAGTTTTTCGGGAATGGAATCCGCGCATTGTAGCGGATTTAGCCGCCCTGCTGAAAAACCGGGAGCAGGCCCATTTCGCCGCGCCGGCATTGCCAATCCGCGGCGATGGCGACTCCCGGACAGGCGAGGAATTCGTCATCCAGGTAGATGAGCGGCAGGCGTTCGCGTTGCCAGGGAGGGATGCGCGCCTCACGCAGCAGGTGTTTCAGCGGGCGGCGGGGACGGTTGGGCGCGGGACGCAGGGCCTCGCCTCCCTGGCGGGGACGAATTTGCAGGATTTTCCCGGCAAGCGGCGCGGCGCGCAGGCCCGTCTCCCGGCTGGCCTGCAAGGAGAGGAAGCCACCCGACCAGGCGAGCGGCGTCCGGGCGTCCCAGGCGATAGGACGGCGCGAGAGCGGGACGTCGGGGACGCAGTGGAGGCGGTCCTGCCAGAGATAGAGGGAGCCTTCCGGCAACAGGTGCCGGAAATGGTTGTCGGCATCGCGCACCTGGGCGAGCTGGCGGAGGATTTCCGCGAG
>JAITDH010000057.1 GCA_031282665.1 Zoogloeaceae bacterium
CGGAACGAGGAGTCGAGATAGGAAAACGGCACGTCGGCAAGCTGGTGGCCGATGATGATGATGCCGAGGCGGCTTATCTTTTCCAGGGTATTTTCCGCGCCCGCCACGCCCGGCAGAAGCCCCAGGCAAATGACGAACAGGATCGTTCGCAGGTTCATGTTCATGGCAGTCCACTCCATTCAAAGAAGCAGGAATCGCCCCGATCGCGGAACGTCGTTCCGTCCGCCGGGGGGAGGAAGATAATGTTACATCAGGAATCGGAGGGGCAGGGCGTAATCCGGCTGTAGGTTGCCGTAGGTTGGATAAGCGAAGCGTATTCCGACATTCGTAACCCCACGATGCGTAAGCATCGCAAATCAAAACAGCGGCGCTTCGCGCCGGTGATGAACGATTGTCGGATTACGCCTTCGGCTAATCCAACCTACAACGCCGATCCCTGATCCCCGACAGTCAAAAGTGTTTTTTACTTTGCGATACGCCCTGACGTATAATCTTCCGGTTTGGTTTAACCAGAACTTTAGGGATGCGCTATGAGCAATGAGAAAAAAATGAGCTGTGAGCGGCGGCGGCTGATCGTTGCCACAGCCGCGGTGGGCGGAGTCGGGGCTTTGGCGGCGGTGGTGCCGTTCGTGTCCTCCATGCTTCCGTCCGAACGGGCCAAGGCGGCAGGCGCGCCGGTCGAGGCGGATATCAGCAAGCTCGAACCCGGACAGATGATGACCGTCGAGTGGCGCGGCGTGCCCGTCTGGATTCTTCGCCGCACCAAGGAAATGCTGGATACCCTGTCGCCGCTCAACGGCGAACTGTCGGACCCGCAGTCGGAAAAATCGCTACAACCCGATTATTGCAAAAACGAACAACGCTCCCGGCAGCCGGATGTCCTGGTGGTCAAAGGCGTTTGTACCCATCTCGGCTGCTCCCCTTCCTCCAAATTCAAGCACGGTTCGGGCGAAGGCATGCCGGCCGACTGGAAGGGCGGCTTCCTCTGCCCCTGTCACGGTTCCACCTTCGACCTGGCCGGTCGCGTCTTCAAGAACAAACCCGCGCCGACCAATCTGGACATTCCCCCTCACACCTTTATTTCCGAGAATCGCATCCTCATCGGCGAAGACTCCAAGGAGGCATAAGCATGGCTGCGAATACCCAATTCGAAAAATACAAGTCCAACGGCACGCTGCTGGGCGGATTGCTGGAATGGGTGGATGCCCGTTTCCCGGCGACGGCAACCTGGCGCGCGCATCTGGCCGAGTACTACGCGCCGAAAAATTTCAACTTCTGGTATTTCTTCGGCTCGCTCGCGCTTCTCGTCCTGGTCATCCAGATCGTGACCGGCATTTTCCTGGTCATGAACTACAAGCCGGACGCCTCCCTCAACGCCAACGGCGTGCCGGTGGCCTTCGCCAGCGTTTCCTACATCATGAACGATGTGAACTGGGGCTGGCTGATCCGCTATATCCATTCGACCGGCGCTTCCGCGTTCTTCATCGTGGTCTACCTGCACATGTTCCGCGGGATACTCTACGGTTCCTATCGCAAGCCGCGCGAGCTGGTCTGGATCTTCGGCATCCTGATCTTCCTCTGCCTGATGGCCGAGGCGTTCATGGGCTATCTGCTGCCCTGGGGGCAGATGTCCCTCTGGGGGGCGCAGGTCATCGTCAATCTGTTCGGCGCCATCCCGCTGATCGGGGAACCTCTCTCCATCTGGGTGCGCGGCGACTTCGTGATCGGCGACGCCACCCTGAACCGCTTTTTCTCCTTCCACGTGATCGCCGTTCCCCTGGTGCTGCTCGGCCTGGTCGTCGCCCACCTGCTGGCCCTGCACGAGGTCGGCTCGAACAATCCGGACGGGGTGGAGATCAAGAAGCTCAAGGATGAAAAGGGCATTCCGCTCGACGGCATTCCCTTCCATCCCTACTACACGGTGAAGGACATCGTCGGCGTAACGGTCTTCCTGATGTTCTTCTTTGCCGTGGTCTGCTTCGCGCCCGAAGGCGGCGGCTACTTCCTGGAATACAACAACTTCTTCCAGGCCGATCCGATGAAGACGCCGCCGCACATCGCGCCGGTATGGTATTTCACCCCCTTCTATTCCATGCTGCGCGCCATGGTGTGGAATTTCTTCGGGCTCGACGCCAAGTTCTGGGGGGTCGTCGCCATGGGCGCTGGGGTGGTCATCCTCGCCTTCCTGCCCTGGCTGGATCGCGCCCCGGTCAAGTCCATCCGCTATCGCGGCCCGATCTTCAAGGTGCTGCTCGCCATCTTCGTGGTCGGCTTCCTGATCCTCGGCTACCTGGGCACCAAGGTGCCGGGATACTACTTCTTCGGTTACACGCCCGCCACGGACGAGGCGGGCAAGATACTCGCCAGCCCGCTGAACTACCTGTTGTCCGGCGACCTCATCGCGCAGGTGTTCACCGTCTATTACTTCCTGTTCTTCCTCACCATGCCCTGGTGGTCGCGGATAGACCGCTGCAAACCCGAACCGGAAAGGCTTACCTGGAAATGAACACCATGCATACACTGAAGACCCTGTTGGCGGCGCTTCTCCTCGCGCCCGCCCTGGCCCTGGCATCCGAAGGCGTGCATCTGGACAGCGCGCCGAACCGCGCCGGCAACAATGCCGCCCTGCAGAATGGCGCCAAGCTGTTCGTCAACTATTGCCTGAGCTGTCATGGCGCGAGCGCGCTGCGCTACAACAAACTCATGGAAATCGGCTTGAGCAAGGAGCAGATCGAGGCCAATCTGATGTTCGCCGCCGACAAGATCGGCGATCCCATGACCGTCGCCATTCGCTACGATGAAGCCAAGAAATGGTTCGGCGCCACGCCGCCCGACCTTTCCATCATCGCCCGCGCCCGAGCTTCCGCCGACGGCAGCGGCGGGGACTGGCTCTACACCTACCTGCGCAGCTTCTACCGCGACGCCGAGCGTCCCACCGGCTGGAACAATCATGTCTTCGCCAACGTCGGCATGCCGCATGTCCTCACCGATCTGCAGGAAAGCGATCCCGGCAGCTACGACGAGCAGGTGGCCGATCTGGTCGGCTTCCTGGTCTGGATGGCCGAGCCGCAGGCGGAATTCCGCAAGCGCCTCGGCGCCGGCATCCTGCTTTTCCTTGTCGCCCTCTTTGCCGTTTCCTACGCCCTGAAGAAGGAATACTGGAAAGACGTGCATTGATTTTCCGTCCCACCCTCACGGCATCGCGCCTCCGACATGAAGTGCGATGCCGGATTGTTTTTTTGCAGCACCGATAACCGCCATGATGAATCTTTATTCCGGGACGACCTGTCCCCTGAGCCACCGTTGCCGGATCGTTCTTTACGAAAAGGGGATGGATTTCCAGGTCATCGACGTCGACATGTTCAACAAGCCCGAGGACCTCGTCGCCATCAATCCGCACAACCGCGTGCCGGTGCTCGTCGACCGCGACCTGGTTCTCTACGAGCCGAACATCATCAATGAATACATCGACGAGCGCTTCCCGCACCCGCAGTTGATGCCGCCCGATCCCATCATGCGCGCGCGGGCGCGGCAACTGCTCTCCGGCATGGAGCGGGAAATTTTCTGCTTCATCGACCCGATCGAAAAGAACGCCAAGAACATCGACCGGGCGCGCCAGGAAATCGCCGCGCGGCTGACCGAACTGGCGCCCATATTCAACAAGAACAAGTTCATGCTGGGCGACGACTTCTCCATGCTCGATGTCGCCATTGCGCCGCTCCTCTGGCGGCTGGGCCACTACGAAATCGAACTGGGCAAGAACACCGCGCTGCTGATGAAATACGCCGAGCGCATCTTCAGCCGGCAGGGCTTCATCGACGCCCTGACCCCCTCTGAAAAAGCGATGCGCAAATAAATCTCCATGACGACCCCGCGCCCGCCTTCCATTCCCTCCACCAAGCCCTACCTCCTGCGCGCCCTCTGGGAATGGTGCAACGACAACGGTTTCACGCCCTACATCACGGTTGCCGTGGACGGCAGTTGCCAGGTGCCGAGGGAATTCGTCCGGGAAGGGCAGATCGTCCTCAACATCGGCGCGGAAGCCACCAGCAGGCTGAGCATGCTGGATGAGGCGATAAGCTTCCAGGCGCGCTTCGGCGGCGTGGCGCGCGACATCCATATCCCCATCGCCCGCGTCGCCGCCCTCTACGCGCAGGAAAATGGCGTCGGCATGGGCTTTGCCGTGGAGAGCGTCGAAGAGCAGGGAAAGAATGCCGGGGGAAAAAGCGAAGGAGGCGAAGGAAAAGGCGGAGGAAACGACGATCCGCCCCCTCCCGGCAATCCCGCGCCCTTCCTGCGACGGGTCAAATAACGCCGGCGAGAATCCGCCGGAGCGGGCAAGACAACAAGATGACGAAAGACCTGAGCGAACTGGACGTCGACGGCGTTCTGTGCATCAGCCTGCGGCCGCGCGAGGACAGGCGGGCGGCCCTGCGGGAATCTTTCCGCTCCAGCGGGCTGGACATCGAATTCTTCCTCGTCGACAAGGACGTGGAAGACCCGCAACGCGGCTGTTACGACTCGCATCGCGCCGTCGCCCGGACGGCCCTGGAAAGGCAATACAAAAGAACCCTGATCCTGGAGGACGATTGCGTCCTCACTTCCTTTTCCCACCATACCGTGCCGCGCATCAATCGCTTCCTGCGAGCCGATGACCCGGAGATTTTCTATCTTGGCGTCCTGCCCGGAAAAATATGGCTGACCTGGCGTCCCGGCATTTCCCGTTGCCGGGGGCAGGGCGCGCATGCCTACCTGATCTCCGCCCAGGGATGCCGGAAAATACTGGCATGGGAAGATTATGCGGGGAAAGGCATCGACAATTTTTTTTCCAAGCGTTTCAAGGGATATTGCGTATTCCCCATGATCTGCTTTCAAAACGACCTCGTCAGCGATATCCAGGCATACCGCCAGAGCGTCGACAGCAATCATCATCCAAGGATGACGGATTTTGCAAGAAAGCAATATATTTCCGCCCTGAAAAACATCCACAAGACCCTGCTTTTCAGATAAATTCCGACAGGACAGGCAGATGAAACCGTGGAGCAAACTGCAAAGCGCACTGTACAATACAATAGACGAGAAGATAAATTTCCAGATTCATTGTGTTGCCTATCGAATGGACAGCCTCTATGGCCATACGGATTTGCCCCGCTATTGGATATCCCTGGACAATGAGATCATATGGGACTACCCAAAGGACTTCGCGGTAAAATACGGGACGAAAAATCTTGTCGATAAAAAAATATCCTACTATCCGCATCTATCCGATGTGCCGAAAATATCCGATCTGCTGAGAGCATATATAGATTCTCCCAAGGAGACGCTTTATGAAAAACATTTTGCCAACGACAAATGGGGCCTTGTCAATATATTGAAGGCCGCCGATAAAAGAATTGGTCGAAGAAGACTGGAAAAATTGAAAAGAAAAACGCATAACACGGCCGCGCTCAAGGTCATCGAAAAAAGGCTGGCGTGCAATGTGCCGTAGGTTGGATGGAGCCGCAGGCGTAATCCGACATTCGTTCACCCCGATGCGAAGCATCGCAAATCAAAAAATAGCGGCGCGAGCGCCGGTGATGAACGATTGTCGGATTACGCTACGCTTATCCAACCTACGGCCCAACGATTCTCACTCTTCGATGGGACCTATAACAGCTTTAATTATTCATATGAAATTTTCTGGCCAGTGAAGTAGAAGGCGCTTCGACGGAGTGATACATGATTACAGCAGCAGCTATGGAAGTGAATGTGGCGGTAAGGATTATCATTGGTCCGCCAATAGCTGGAGAAAGATGATTGCCGATTCCGAGCGAGCCGGATATAACGGCAACAGGATATATGATAGAGGGATGAAACAAATATAACGAATAAGATACTTTCCCCAGGTAGGGCAGCAATGGATGCTCGAATTGCGTCCTCGACAGGATAATCATGATGAAAATAGCCATGGCTATAGGGTAGGATAAGCCCAAGCGCAATATATCATGTTGTGATGGATCCGAGCTGCGAAGAACAATGATTCCAATAGTGATGAGAAATACTGCGGCAAAAATGACAGGAACCGAAAACAGGGTCAATCCTTGAAAGGATCGGATAGACGGGATTTCACCCGACTCTATGACGTTTCTGAATAATGCGCCGAAAAACATGATGGCAAGGTGGAAGCATGTCATACCAAGACGGTGGAAATCATCCCCTTTTTCAATTACCTTCAATAATGAACCAAGCCAGACAAGAATGACCACGGATACAAAAAATAAAAAAACAACGCAAAAAGAAAGAGCGCTTCTCTTCAAATTCAAGCCATATTGATACAATATGAATACGCAGACATAGAACACAAGTTCCACATGCAAGGTCCAATATAGGCCGGCTATGGATTGAAAGCCAAGATACTCTTGGAACATCAATATATTCGCAAAGGCGTCCCGTATTGGAACAGACTCTCCCAAGAATATCCAGACACCACATAAAGAAGCCAAAATGGATACCCAATAGGTTGGGTAAAGACGGAAAAACCTCCGGATCCAAAACCTGATCCCTCCGCCTTTGGATTTCTCGCCCAAGCTGGAAGGGATCAAGAAGCCGCTTATCAAGAAAAAAACGACGACGCCAATACGGCCAATATCGATCGTGGTGAAAAATTTCAATAAGGGATAGCCATCCCCATAAACAAATCTTTGCGCAACCTCGGAGCTATGCATGATAACGACAGAAATTGCCGCAATGCCACGCATGGCATCGATTTTGTTCGACCTGCCGACATTTTTATAATTGTCGAGGAGGGACCTTGGATTCACGGGTAACCGGTGAGGATGAATCTATTGGGCGTCAAGAAGCCTCCCCAGGCGGAACATTGGCGGTGTCGGCGGACGCTTGCTCCCCGGCATCACTTTCCTGCAAACGTCGTTCCGCCGCGCGCAGGGCGGCGATGATGTTGGGGAAGAGGTTCTCCGCGCCCACTTCGCGCAGGAAGCCGACGCGCTCCAGGGTGGTTTTCGG
>JAITDH010000184.1 GCA_031282665.1 Zoogloeaceae bacterium
TAACAACATCGTGGATACGGATACCGCGGTTGCCAAAGGTTTTGGCACCGGATTGACGTTTGGACTGGTCGGCACCCTTGTAACGGACGCCTATGAAATGTCCGTTTCCATCACTGCCAACGGAAAAGCTGTCGAACGCGTTGCAGTAAAGCACGCGCTGCACTCCGCGATCGGGAATACAGCAATTCCGGAGGGCATTGAAACGATGCCGCCCAACGAGGCCTTCGAGCGAGTGTTGGAACAAATGATCCTGCGCGTTCTACATGACATCCAGAGCAAGGGGGAACTCTCTCGCTACCATCTGCCGGAATTTGTAGATACCCATCAGTTGGCGAGAGTCAACCCTTCGTTCCAGGGGACGCTCCGCCTGTCGGCGGCGCGTCCCTGAACGCAAACGTCAGGCCACAAGTACTTTTCCAAAGGAGTCAATCATGTTCGGCAAGTTGTTCGGCTCGAAACAACAAGAGAAACAAGAACCGCAAATGGACCCAAAAACGGCGGCGCTCATCCATGCCATTCGGGAACGCAGCAAGGAAGATCCGCTGGTGGGCGCAAAACTTGGCGCCAAGGAAGTGTTTCAGCGGTTGCTTGCCGCAATGAAGGATTCGAAGGGTGTTCACATCGAGTCTCTCCTGACCGCATTGGGCGCCCTGGCGGGGTATGCATGCCAGGCCAATCTTCGCGCGCAAGCCTTGGCGAAAGGCATGCCGGAAACAGCGCCGTTCCAGGTCGTCGAAACAAAGGACGGCAAGCGGTATTTCTTCGGCGACCCGTTGAACAATGCGCTCGCCGGGCCTCAATACTCCGTATGGGGCTTGGTGGGCGGCGCTGCGCAGCATGCGGGCGCCAAGGACTTTCCCGATCTGAAAGAAATCTTCCAACACACGGCTTCCGTATTGGGCAGTGCGCAATTCGGGATTCCGCGTGTTCCCGATGATCACAAGCCCGCCGATACGCCACTCCATTACCTGAAGGGCCTTTGGCCGGCACTCTTTCCCACCGTGAAACTGTTTTGTCCGAACCCAGCGGAGTGGCCCGTCCTTTATAGCCTCGCCATCCAGGAGGCGATCTACGCGGGCAAGGGATCAATCGACCCCGGTCTGGCATTTCGCATCGTCATGGAAAGTGCCATTCCAATGTCGAAGGTCGATCTTGCCAACCCCTGACATGGGACTCCACAATGACAATGCACTTGGTTGTCGATTTTGATCGACGATAACAGCTGTAGGGGCGCATGCAATGCGCCCCTACAAAATCGCGTTGCCTTGTTTCCAGGCATTTTTATGAATCGAATTTATAGGTTCAATCAGCGTGAAACACTACATCAGGTGGCTCGATGAATCGCTGCCCGCAGGAGTCTGAAGTGGAACCCGGCAGGGTTCTTCGACACTTCACCGAGAAAGAAGCTCTCAAGTGGGCAGAACGGTGGATCTCCGTCTACGCCCAGGATGCCCGCGGGGCAAACATCAAAGCCTACCTTTGGCACACCTTCAGTTCCGGCCGCTACCCCTGCGTCTGCAAGCAAGAGGCTGAAGATTCTTATCGGCGCCAGATTGCGACTGAAATCGTCGTTCTTTCGAATAGCCGCCGCTCCGGTTTGCTCACTGACGCGTTGCCGACCAATCTGGCTTGCATGGACTACTGCGTGTTTCCTGTCAACATGGCATGGACAATGGCATTCACCCATGAGGATGGCTGGTTGGGCCCCTACTTCGCCACCCATCCCGACTACAAAAAGTTGGTCGCCCAGGATGCCGAGCGACTGCGTGCGCTTCAGCAGAAAGCGAAAGAAATCGAGCATGCAAAGCAAAGAGGCTGGTTATGAAACAACTCCTCCGACAAGGGGCACGCAAGAGATTTATCACAAACGCATCATTTTTTACCAGGAGCCAATATGGGCGCGTTCTACACCAATGTAACCGTTCGCAGTTCCTCACGGGAGGAAGTTCTTTCCTATCTCGACGGCAGGACTGCTTTTGTCGCGCCGGTGCGGAATGGCTACATCACCATATACGACAAGCAATGCGACGAAGGCGGTCTTCATCCGAATGAGTTCTCTTCGGATATATCGCGCCACCTGAATACGGTGGCATTTCTCGTTACGGTGCATGACGATGACGTTCTGTACTTTGATGTGTTTGAAAATGGAGAGCACAGGGACGAGTACGACTCCTGTCCAAACTATTTCTCGGAAGATGACGAGTTCCTCCCTCCGAAAGGCGGAAATCCTGAAGTCCTTTGCGCGCTGTTCAACTGCGCGAACATGGCAGCCGTCAGGGATGTTCTTTACGCCGATGACGAGGATTCTGAAATCTGCATTTTCGCCACGGAGCGGCATCGTGTGCTTGCCGAACTGCTCCAACTTCCCGCCTCGTCGGTAGGCCATGGATATGATTACCTTGCTGAGGGTGAAGTGCCAGAAGGGTTATCCAAAGATGATCTCATCCATATTTCTCCGCGGAATCCATGACGTACCAACTACGGCGTCTGGTTTCCTGGGGGTGGCGTTGGTTTTGTAGGTTGGATGGAGCCGAAGGCGCAATCCGACATTCCAACCCATACGATGCGCAGTATCGCAAAGCAAAGCAATCAAAGAACAGCGGCGCAAGCGCCGGTGATGAACGATTGTCGGATTACGCCTGCGGCTCATCCAACCTACAAAACCTACGAAACCACATCGCTCATCCACTTTGGATTGCACCCGGGTTCCTGAGCATTACGCCGCCTTGTCGGCTTTCCCGGCGGTTTTCCCAGCGATTTTCCCGGATTTGCCGGTCTCGTTTTTCTCGTCCTTCCCGGGGGAGGAAAAATCGAGCGCGGGGAACAATTCCGGCGTGATGGGAGCGGACTCGGGCGCGGCCTCGGGCACCGGCGCGGATCCCGCTCCGGCAGGCGCGTTCGGTGCTTTGGCGGCAACGTCGGCAGTGGTGTTGGCAACGTCGGCGGCAACGTTGACAGCATTGGCGGCGGGCGCGATTTCCCGCGCGCCGCCCAGCAATTCCAGGAGGGCCTTCAGTTCGGCGCGGATTCCCGCCAGGGAGAGGGGTTTTTTCTCCACTTCGCCCGCCGCCTGGGCCGCAGCTTGCAGGAGTTCTTCCTCGAGCCGGTTGCGCGCGCCGCTGATGGTGAAGCATTGGCTGTAGAGAAGCTCGCGGATGCGCCGCACCAGCAGCACTTCGTGATGCTGGTAATAGCGCCGGTTGCCGCGCCGCTTGACGACGGATTTCAACTGCGTGAATTCCTGCTCCCAATAGCGCAGCACATGCGGCTTGACGCCACACAGCTCGCTCACTTCGCCGATGGTGAAGTAGCGCTTGGCGGGAATGGGCGGGAGCTCATCCTCCTCGCCGGGAGGATTATGCCGATGTTCCATTCAGGGATTTCTCCACGTCGGATTTCAGCTTCTGGCTGGCATGAAAAGTGACGACGCGACGGGCGCTGATGGGGATTTCTTCGCCGGTCTTGGGATTGCGCCCCGGACGCAGCGGCTTGTCGCGCAACTGGAAATTGCCAAAGCCGGAAAGCTTGACGCCTTCGCCTCTTTCGAGCGCGTCGCGGATTTCCTCGAAAAAGGCTTCCACCATTTCCTTGGCTTCGCGTTTGTTGATGCCCACCTGTTCGAAAAGCAGGTTGGAAATATCCGCTTTGGTGAGTGTCTCCATCGTTGAGCCTTGAACCCGGATTTTGCTGATTTTGCTTTAAGCACGCAGTTGCGCCTGAAAATTTTGTTCCAGCCATGCGGTGATTTTTGCTACTACGCCATCAATGTCCGCATCTAACAAAGTACGTTGAGTATCTTGCATAACTATCCGGAAAGCAAGGCTTTTTTTCCCTTCGGGGATTCCTTTTCCCTGGTAGAGATCGAAAAGCTGGATGTCGCAAACCTGCTCTGGCGCGGTTTTTTTCAGGCCCGCCTCAATCTCACGCCAGGAAAGTTCCTGATCCACCACGATGGCGAGATCGCGCGCGGCGGGCTGGAAGCGGGAGACTTCCGCATAGGCCGGAATGCGCGCCGTCATGAGCGCTTCCAGGTCGATTTCGAAGAGGATGGGCGCGGCGGGCAGTTCGTAGCGTTGCGTCCATTGCGGGTGCAGTTCGCCGAGCCAGCCGATTTCCCGCTCGCCCAGGAAAACGCGCGCCGCGCGCCCCGGATGCAGGGCGGGATGGGAGGCGGGAAGCAGGGTCGCTTCGGCGGGGGCGAGCAGGGCGGCGAGATCGCCCTTGAGGTCGAAAAAGTCGACCCGGCGATTGTCCCGCCCCCATCCTTCCGGCTCCGCCGTGCCGTAGGCGAGCGCGGCCAGGCGCAGCGGCTGCGCGTATTCTCCCGTGCCTTGCGCGAAGGCGCGCCCCACTTCGAAGACGCGGACGCGCGATTGCTTGCGTTTCAGGTTGCCCGCCAGGGTTTCGACCAGGCCGCCGAGCAGGGAAGAGCGCATGACCGCCAGATGACTGGCAATGGGATTGGCCAGCCGGACGGGATGGGCATTGGCGGCGAAATCGGCCTCCCAGGCTTCCGGCACGAAGGAAAAATTGATTACCTCCTGGAAGCCGCGATCCGCCATTTGCCGGCGGATCGACGCCAGCGGCCGTTCCGCCTCGGCCTGCGGCAGCATGGCCAGCCGGCCTTGCGGCGCGGGGCCGGGAATGTTGTCGTAGCCATGCAGCCGGGCGATTTCCTCGATCAGATCGACATCCAGCGCCAGATCGAAACGGTAGCTGGGCGGCGTCACGAGAAAATCCTCGCCATCCCGCGCAAAGGGGAGCGCCAGCCGCGAGAAGAAATTCGCCACCTCTTCGGCGGTAAAGGAGATGCCCAGCACCCTGGCCAGACGGGAAAGGGAAAGGCGCACCGGCGGCCGCGCGGGCAATTCGGCGACGGTACGCGCCTGCGTCACTGGCCCGGCCTTGCCGCCGCAGATTTCCAGGATCAGCGCGCTGGCGCGCTCCAGGGCATTGGCGCAATTGCCCCAATCGACGCCGCGTTCGTAGCGATGGGAAGCGTCGCTGGAAAAATTGTAACGGCGCGCCCGCCCGGCAATGGCATCCGGCGCGAAAAAGGCGGATTCCAGGAAAACGTCGCGCGTTTCCAGGGTGATGCCGCTTTCCTCGCCGCCCATGATGCCGGCCATCGCGCGCGCCTTTTCCGCGTCCGCGATGACCAGCACGTCGTCGGAAAGCTCGATCTCCTGTCCATTCAGGAGGCGAAGCCTTTCCCCCTTCACCGCCATGCGGGCGCGGATATCGCCGCTGATCCTGGCGTTGTCGAAAGCATGCAGCGGCTGGCCCAGTTCCAGGAGCACATAATTGGTCACATCGACCAGCGCGGAAATGGAACGCAGGCCGCTGCGCTCCAGGCGGCGGCGCATCCATTCCGGCGTCGGCGCCTTCGCATCGACGCCGGCGATCACCCGCCCGCAATAGCATGGACAGGCGAGGGGCGCTTCCAGCCGCACCTGGCGGGCATCGTCGAGGGTGACGGGCGCCGGCGGCGTGGCCGGATAGACGGCGGGCGCGCCAGTCAGGGCTGCCACCTCGCGGGCGATGCCGGCCAGCGACAGGCAGTCGGCGCGGTTGGGCGTCAATTTCAGGGTAAAAAGATGATCGTCCAGATCGAGATGAACGCGCAGATCCGTTCCCACCGGCGCGTCATCCGGCAATTCCAGCAGACCGGCGGCATTCTCGGCGATGCCCAGTTCCTTCGCCGAACACAACATGCCCGACGATTCCACGCCGCGCACCTTCGCCACCTTGATCCTGAAATCGCCGGGCAGGCAGGCCCCCGGCAAGGCGCAGGGCACTTTCAGATCCTTCCTGGCGTTGGGCGCTCCGCAGACGATCTGCCGGGGCGCGGCCTCGCCCGCATCCACCTGGCAGACATTCAGCCGGTCGGCGTCCGGATGTTTCTCCACACTGACGATCCGCGCCACCACTACCTTGGCGAAGGCGGGCGCGACAGGGGAGATTTCCTCCACCTCCAGCCCGGCCATGGTCAGGAGATGGGCCAGTTCATCACTGGACGAAGAAGGATTGACGAAGGTTCTCAGCCAGGATTCGGAAAATTTCATGGGATTCTCGATACGCCACCTGGAACGATGGCGCGCAAAAAGAAGGGATTATACAGGGCGGGAAAAACTCCGGGCGGGGGCAAGACCTCGGCCGGCCCGCGCCGTTGTTCCACTTTTATTAACGAGGTCAATGATGAATCGACCTGTCGATCCTGTATTGCTCAAGCAAGCCCGGATCGGCGACATCGAGGATGTTGGTGTAATGGAGATTTTTCCACTGCGTTCCGTCAGAGGCGACATCGGCGGCAAAGCAGCGGTCGATCAGCGCAAGGACGAGCTTCGTATAGCCCGCCGCGCCATTTTTTG
>JAITDH010000071.1 GCA_031282665.1 Zoogloeaceae bacterium
TCGCCGCGCACGAAATTGAGATCGCAGAGCCAGAGCAGTTCGTCATAGGCGGTTTGCGTCAGGAAGGGAAAGACGACGAGGCGCAGCGCGCCCGATTCGTAAAGCAGTCCGTCTTTTCCCGGTGCTGATTCCTCCAGTCCCAATGCCGTCTCGACGGCCTGGCGCGGCTTGCCCGGCGCGACCAGGCAGAGGATGGGCGCGCTTTCCCGCCGCCAGATTTCGATGAGGGCGGCGAGCGGCGCGGTGTCGTAGCAAAACAGGCTGACGAGCAGGGTATCGGGGCGCAGACCGGCGCAAAGCCCGTGGCTTGCGAGCCATTTTTCCCTGTCCGCCATTTGCCGGAATGCCTCCTGCCGCGCGGGCAGGTCTTTTTCCCGCAAAAGCCCGCCCGTATCCGGCGTGAAGCCGGGGAAGAAAAAGTATTTCGTCAGCGGGAGACGTGGATGGGGCGAGGCGCGCGCATGGCAGCCCGCGACCCACCCTTCCGCGCTCAGGTATTCCAGGTTGATCCAGCAGGGCGGGAGAGGGCGGCTTGCCATGGCCTCCTGGCGGGCGGCGGGAATTTCACAGGCGAAGGCTTCTATGATGACATCGGCAATGTCGGCAACCCCGGCGCTTTCCCCCTCGTCCGGCCAGCGGCGGATTTCCACGCCATTTGGGAGATCATCCCGCCAAGGCGCCAGCGGTGCGGGATCGTCTATCCACAGGCGCGTCCGGAAGCCGTATTCCGTTGCCAGTTGCCGGGCAAGACGGAAGCATATGCCGGCATCGCCGAAATTATCGACAACCTTGCAGAAAATATCCAGGGAGAGGGCGCGGGGCATGGATTATCGCCGCAACCCCTCGATCCACACGCCATAGAGTTGATCGGCCAGCCGGCGCAGGGCGGGGAGCTTTTCCGCGGTGCCGGCATGGATGGCCCGCGGCGTCTGCACGGTGGGCTGCGGCGCAAGGTGCGCGGTGTCTTCCTCCCAATGCGCGCACCATGCGGCGATCATTTCCGGCAGCATTTCGACATGCCCCTGCATGGCGAGGTGCGGCCCGATGGCGAACATCTGCCGGGGGCAGGCTTCGCTGCTTGCCAGGAGAACTGCCTCCTCGGGCAGGGAAAAGGTTTCGCCATGCCACTGGAAAATATCCATCGTCGTCCCGGCAAAAGCGCCAAGCCAGCGCCGGCTGGTCTCGTCCGTATTGCCGGTCATGCGGCTCCAGCCGATTTCGCTGCACGGATTCCCGCGCACCTCCCCGCCGAACGCCTTGGCGATCAACTGCCCGCCCAGGCAATGCCCGATGACGGGAATGTCCCTCGCCGCCGCGTCGCGGATCAGGGCGCAGACGGGATCGATCCAGGGCAGGTCGTCGTTCACACTCATCGGCCCGCCCATGCAGCAAAGGCCGGAAAAATCCTCCGCCGTTTGCGGCGGGCTTTCCCCCCGGTCCAGCGCAATCAATTTCCAGGGAATGCGGCGGGACTCCAAGAATATGGCAAAATACCCTGCATCTTCACCTGGGGAGTGACGAAAAATGGCAACCGGTTTCATATTGGAAAAAATTCTGGCGGGAAAGAAGCGTCATTATAAAGCCGCCCTGGCGGGTTTGCTGCTCGCACTCGGCGCCGCTTCTTGCGGCGCGACGGAGGTTGGCCTGGCCGGCATCCTGGGCCAGAAGGCCATCCTGATTATCGATGGCGCTTCGCCGCGCACCCTGGCCGTCGGCCAGCAACATGCCGGCGTGAAACTCCTTTCCGTACAGGAAAATGGCGTGCAGGTGGAAATAGATGGCAAGCGCCTTTCCCTGCGCGTGGGACAGAACGCGGTGGGCGGCGCTTCCGCCGGTGGCCAGGATGCGACGGTGACGCTGACGGCGGACTCGAAGGGGCACTTCAACCCTTCCGGCATGATCAACGGGCGGTCGGTGAATTTCACGGTGGATACCGGCGCCAGCCTGATCTCCATGAGCATGTCCGACGCCAAGCGTCTCGGCCTGAATCTGGAGCGGGGCACGCCCAGCATGTTCTCGACGGCCAATGGCTCGGCCCAGGGTATCATCCTGAAACTGGACACGGTCAGCGTCGGCGGCATCACCCTGCGTAACGTCGACGCGGCCGTGATGTCGCATAATGTCATACCGCGCATCCTGCTCGGCAACAGCTTCCTGAACCGCACCAACATGCAGCGCAATGGCGATACCCTCATCCTGAAGCAGCGCTATTGATGGCCTGGTGATGGCCCCGACGATGACGATGACGCCGGTGGTGGAACGCATCGCCGCCTGCCTGTCGCCGGAACCGGCGGCGGCGACGGACGAGGACGATTTCGCCCGCAAGCCGGTCAGCCGGCCGGAACTGATACCGTCGGCGGTGCTCTTCCCCATCGTCCAGCGCGCGGACGAAGCGGGCGGCGAGCGGGTATTGCTGACCCGCCGCAGCGACCATCTGCGCGACCATCCCGGCCAGATCAGCTTTCCCGGCGGGCGCGTGGAAGCCAGCGATCCCAGCCCGTTGCATGCCGCCCTGCGCGAAGCGCGGGAAGAAATCGGCCTCGACCCGGCCTTGCCGCGCATCCTCGGCTACCTGCCCGCCTACCGCACCGCGACGGGTTTCCTGATCTATCCCGTCGTGGCGCTTATCGCTGCCCCGTTTTCCCTGCGCCTGGACGAATTCGAAGTGGCCGAAGCCTTCGAAGCGCCCCTCGCCGCCCTCTTCGACCCCCGCCACCATCGCCGCGAACATCTCGTCTACCAGGGACGCCGGCACGAATACAATGTGATCGAATGCGAAGCCGAGGGAAAAAGCCGCTACATCTGGGGCGCCACCGCCGGCATGATCCTCGCGCTCTGGCGGCGGGCGGGTGTGGTGGAGAATACGGGAGGCCAAGCATGTTCAGATTGATAAAGTCAAATAAAAAAGCGAGGGAATCATTGCGTGATTTCTTCGGGTTTGGCGTATGTTTTTTCATTGCTTTTTTACTCATCGGAAATGAATGGGAGCTATTGCTTAGGTCGTTATTTATGGCATTCGTGTTTTTTCTTATGTATGTAGCGTATAGTTATTTTTATTTCAGGAAATATAAAAATTTTTCTGACTCATCCACGATAGAGTATGGGAATTTTCCTCTATCATCGGAAGAAGCGCATGTTCAAGAACTTTTGAATGACGTCCTGAAAAATTGTTTGTGGAATAGTGCTATAGTAAATGCGGTTATTTTTTCCTATTTTTTGGATTTTGGAGTGATTCATGAAGAATATCGTTGGATTATCGCTCTCTTCATTTATGCCTTTGTTATGATGGGATTGAGTATGAGTTTATTTGATTTCTTGATAGCTGTTCGGGCCGATATGAAAGCACGCAACAAACGCAACCTGGATGGATAATCATGAAAAGAATAGACGCCTTCGGAATAGTATCAATGATTCTGTTGTATTCAGGTATGGCATATTTCTTGTTTGAGAACTTCAAATACAG
>JAITDH010000137.1 GCA_031282665.1 Zoogloeaceae bacterium
CGCCATGCGCGCCGCTTCGCGCAGGGCGGCGAACAGGCTGCCGGGGTCCGCCTTGCCGGTGCCGGCGAGGTCGAGCGCCGTGCCGTGGTCGACGGAGGTGCGGATGATGGGCAGGCCCAGGGTGATGTTGATGCCCTTCCCGAAGGTGGCGTATTTCAGGGGGGCGAGGCCCTGGTCGTGGTACATGGCGAGGACGGCGTCGCCCTGCGCGAGCAGGGGCGGGGTGAACAGCGTGTCGGCGGGCAGGGGGCCGATGAGGGCGAGTCCTTCCCGGCGCAGGGCGTCCAGCGCCGGGACGATGATGTCGATTTCCTCGCGTCCCATGTGGCCGCCTTCCCCCGCGTGCGGGTTCAGGCCCGCCACCAGGATGCGCGGCGCGGCGAGGGCGTATTTTTGCCGCAGGTCCCGGTCAAGGATGCGGATCGTTTCCGCGAGGCTTTCCCGCGTGATGGCGGCGGCGACCTCCTTCAGCGGCAGGTGCGTCGTCGCCAGGGCCACGCGCAGATGGCCGTCCGGGTGGGCGTTGGCCGTTTCGCCGGCGAGCATCATGACGACCCGGCGCGTGCCGGTGCGTTCGGCCAGGTATTCGGTATGCCCGGAAAAACGCGGGCAGCGGAAGAGCCTGGCCTCGTTGATGACGCCTTTGTGGATCGGGGCGGTGAGCATTGCCGCGAATTCGCCGCGCTGGCAGCCGGCGATGGCGGCGTCGAGCAGGTCGATGACGTAGCCGCCATTCGCCGGGTCGAGTTTCCCGGCCCGCGCGGGAACGGCCAGGGGAATGTGCAGCACGTCCAGCGCGCCAGGTTGGCGGGGAAGGCCGGGGCGGTAGTCGCGCAGGGTGACGGAGCGGCCCAGCAGGCGGGCGCGTTCGGCGAGCAGGGTTTTGTCGGCGAGGATGACGGGATGCGCGCCCTCGAAGGCCGCCAGTTCGAGGCAGAGTTCCGGCCCGATGCCCGCCGGCTCGCCGGAGGTGACGGCGATCGGGCGCGGGTTCATGCGAGCGAAGCCTTTCCAGACGAAGCTCGGTTGCTTGCCGTTCCCCCAACAATCACACTTTGGATTTGCGCGTCGTCATACGCCATCATCGACTCCTCTTGTAGCCTTGGGCGTCCAGACAGGCGTGGTCGGTATGCGCGGTATCAAAAATTCTGCTGTCAATCCCTCCTTCTCGGCGCGGCCAACATTTTCTGGCTGTAGTAAAAGCATGTGTCCTCGCCTGTTCTGATACATCCAGCTTGGAGACCAGATCTTCCGTGAGCGGACCAAAGTCCCCGCGCAGTGCCGATTCTTGCACCCGTTTTGCTGCGTCAATGTCATGTATCCAATCTGCAAGCTTCCATTGATCCAACTTTTGCGCGTCTGTCTGTTCCTTGACGGATTCCTGGGCCGATGGCTCCGTCTGTTCTTCCTTTTGGCATGCCGCCAGGAAAAAGGCAAAGACTACCGCCATCAACAGTCCGTTTTTTTGAATTGCCCTTTTTCGCGTTTGTTTCATGCTACCTCCATTTGTGGTTGTGACCTTACGGCAGGCTTCGCCGCGACCTTTTCGTTACGCATTTGCGTAATTTCTGATTCGATCGCGCCCGGTTCATTCTTCTTCCAGCCGGTATTCGACGTAGGTCTTGTCGCGCAGTTGCCGGAGCCAGTCCTGGTAGGCTTCGTCCATCTTGCGCTCGCGGATGGCGCGGCGGGCGGAGAGGCGCAGTTTTTCCTCGCTCATGTCCTGGGTGCGGCGTTCTTCCACCTTGATGAGGTGGAAGCCGAAGGGGCTTTGCACGACCTGGCTGACTTCGCCTTCGGCGAGGGCGTCCATCGCCCGCTCGAATTCGGGCACGGTGTCGCCGGGGTTGATCCAGCCCAGGTCGCCGCCTTTGGCGGCGGAACCGTCGAGGGAATAGAGGCGGGCGAGTTCGGCGAAATCCTCGCCATGCGCCAGGCGTTCGCGCAGATCGTTCAGGCGGCGGCGGGCCTCGCTTTCGGAGATGAGTTCGTCGACGCGCAGCAGGATGTGCCGGGCGCGGGTCTGCCGCACGTCGTTGCCTCCCTCGCCGTTTTCCGCCCCGCGCCGCTCGAAGAGCTTGATGAGGTGGAAGCCGTTGGGGGACTGGAGGAGCGCCTCTTCGCCGCTTTTCATCTTCGCCGCCGCTTCGGCGAAGACGGTGGGCAGCGCGTCCAGCGGCCGCCAGCCGAGGTCGCCGCCTTGCAGGGCGTCGGGCGCGTCGGAATAGGAGGCGGCCAGTTCGGCGAAGTTTTCTCCCCGCCGCGCGCGCGCCAGGATGTCTTCCGCCTTTTCCTTCAGCGCCTGCAACTGCTCCGGGCTGGCCGATTCGGGCGCGCGCAGGAGGATGTGGGCCATGCGGAATTGTTCGCGCGAGTTGCCGACCTGCGCCAGATAGTTGTCGATCTCGGCGTCGGTGACGGTGAGGCGGCTGTCGATTTCCCGGTCGCGCAGGCGGGCGATCATCAGGTCGTTGCGGATGTCCTCGCGGAAATTCACGAAGGAAACGCCGTCTTCCTGCAAGGCCTTCCGGAACTGCTCCAGGGTCATCTTGTTGTTCGCGGCGATGCGGGCGATGGTCTGGTCGAGCTGCGCGTCTTCCACCGTCAGCCCGTATTCCCGCGCCAGTTGCATCTGGGCGCGGTCCATTATCATGCGTTCGAGCATCTGCCGTTCCAGCACTTCCTCCGGCGGCAGCGGCGTCCCCTGCCTTTGCAGGCGGGAGAAGGCGGCGCGGGACTGCTCCTTCAGTTCGGAGAGGGTGATCGCTTCGTTGCCCACCACGGCGACGATGCGGTCGACTTCGATGATCTCCGCGCGCGCGAAGGCGGGGAGCGGGGCCAGGGAGAAGAGGCCGGAAAGCAGGCCGAGGAAAAACAGGAGAAATGCGGATTTATGCATGGGAATCACTCATAGGGAAGAAGGCTGCCGGGGGTGCTTTCCGGCAATTCGTTGATCTTTCTGTAGCCGGGGACGCCGCGGCGCAGCATCTGGATCGGGTTGGAGCCGATCTGGCCGAAATCGTTCAGTTCCAGTTGGAAGAAGATGCTGGTGTTCGGGTCGCCCGCCGTGGTTTCCAGGCGTTGCACGGCGAAGCGCGCCACCCAGCAGCCCGCGCTGTATTCCAGCCCGGCGATGCCTTCGATCAGGCGCGAGGTGTCGAAGGAATAGTTGTAGCGCCCCACCGCGTACCAGCGCCCGCCCAGGCGCCATTGCCCGGCGAGGTCGATCTGTTCCATGGGCGCGGTCGAGTTGAGCGAGGCGGTGATGCCCTGGTTGTAGCGGTAGGAAGCGGACAGGGTCTGCCCGTAGGCCGGCTGGTAGCGCATGGAGATGGCGGAGCGCTGGGTGAGGTTGTGCTTGAAATTGTATTCCAACGCCATGTCCACATAGGTTTTCGGCCAGACTTGGCCGGAGAAGGCGGCGAGGAAATTGGAAGCCTTGTCCCGGTAAAGGTCTTCCCCCGGCAGGCCGACCTTGAGATCCTTGAAGTAGTGGCGCTGGCCCACCATCGCGCGGACGCGCTCGGCGCCCGTCTGCGGGTCGATCAGGCGGGTGGTGAGCGCCGCCGTGAGTTGGCGGGCGTTGTTGATGCGGTCGTAGCCGGAAAAGCGGTTCTCGCTGAAAATCTGCCCGAAATTGAAATCCGCCAGGCCGGTGTCGAAAATGGGGAAGCGGCTCTGGTCCTTGTAGGGAATGTCGAGGTAATAGAGACGGGGTTCCAGCGTTTGCAGCCATTCGTGTCCCAGCAGGGTGGCCGGGCGCTCGAAGGTCATGCCCATGTCGAGGCTGAAGATGGGCAGGGTGCGCCGCAGGCTGTCCGGCAGGCCCGCCGCCCGCTGGTTGAGCTGGTAGCGGGTGAAGTGCAGGCCGACCTTCGGGGTGATGTAGTAGCCGGGACGGACGTAGGGCAGGGAAAGCTGCGGATAGAGCACCGTGCGCGCGCCGTATTCCAGGTCGGGATGGTAAAAGCGAGTGTATTGTCCGGCGGCGTCGAAATCCACCTTGCCTCCGAAAAGGCTCCGGCGCATGTTCGCGGAGAGTTGCGGCTGGAGGAAATAGGGTTGTTCCAGGTGGTTGTTCTCGTCGGAAGGATTGAGAGTCTGGTAGCGCAGGGTGTGCAGGCTGGCGGAAAAACTCTCCCCGGCGTAATGGAGGCGGAAGTCGCGCGGCAACTGCCGCTGCGCGGTCTGCACGACGCGGGAGGAAAGGTCGGTGAAATATTCGTCGTCGGAAACGCCCTGCCAGTCGACATAGGTGGAAAAGCCGCCGCCCAGGTTCTGCGAATATTTCAGATCGTAGGCATAGCGGCTGTCGGAGAACTGCTTGTCGTGATCCATGTATTCGAGGCGCAGCCTGCTGTCGATGTGGTGGTCGAGGTAGCGCAGTTCCGTCCCCAGTTGCAGGCCGCGCTTGCTCATCACGCGCGGCACGATGGTGGCGTCGTAGTTGGGGGCGATGTTCCAGTAATAGGGAATGGCGAGATCCAGGCCGGTGCGCGTGGACGAGGCGTAGGTCGGCATCAGGAAGCCGGATTTGCGCTGGTTGTTGAGGGGAAAGGAAAAATAGGGCGCGTAGAGGATGGGCGTATCCTTGAAGTAGAGGGCGGCGTGTTTCGCCTCCCCTTCGTTCAGGTCGTAGTCGAGCTTGATTTCCGCGCTCTTCGCGTACCAGTCCTCTTCTTCCGGGCGGCAGGTGGAATAGGTGCTGTCGACGAGGCGGAAGTGGTTTTCCCCTTCGAAATGGATCTGCCCGGCCGTGCCGAAGGCCGTGCTCATGCGCGGGGAAATGTCGGGGGTGTCGGCGAAGGAAACCGGATCGCTGCCGTTGCCGTTGTTTTCCACCATGCGGCTGATCCGGTAGCGCGCCGAATCGAAATGCCCGATCTGCTCGGACATCCTCATCTTCATGTGCGGGCCGCTGACCTCCGCGCCCTCCTGCACGAGACGCACGTTGCCGCTCGCCTCGACCTCGTCCTCCAGGGGGAAATAGTCCAGCTTGTCGGCGAAGGCCAGGCTGTCCGCCGTGCGCAGTTCCACATGGCCTTCCGCGTGGGTCACCTCGTCGGTCTGGCCGGTGATCCTGTCCGCCGTGATGAAGGAAGGGAGCTTTTCCCGGGATTTTGCCTTCGGCTTTTCCGTCTGCCTTTGCGCGCTTTGCAGGGCGCCGCTCGGACGCAGGGCAAGCGGCGCGGCGACCGCATGGTCGCGATAGATGTCCAGCGCCAGCACCGGCATCGCCGGAACGAGGCGCGACGGTTCCGGCTCCCGGGTTTCTTGGCCGGGGAAATCAGGCGCGGCGAGCGCGGCTTCCCACGTCAGGGAAGCCAGGAGGCTGGCGATCAGGAGAACGAGAGGGCGGCGCGGGGGCCAGAGGACAGACGACAGAGGACAGAAGACAGAGCGCGCGCGTGGCGCGCTTTGTCCTCTGTGCTCGGTGGCCGTCATGCGCATGGTTTGCTCCTTCTGATTCCTGATTACTGATACCTGATACCTGATTCCAAAGGCCGCGCCAGCGGCCGCTCTGTCTTCCGTCTTCCGTCCTCTGTTAGAATCGACGCATTCTACATCAAGCCGATTGCCGCATGTCTCTCCTTTCCCGTGACGAACAACTGACCGCCTGGATCGCCACACGGGTCGCGCCATATTACCGTTTGCCCGCCGATCGCATCTCGCTCGCGCCCGCCTCCGCCGACGCCAGTTTCCGCCGTTATTTCCGCCTTTCCTTCCCGGACGGCCAGACGCATATCCTGATGGACGCGCCGCCGGAACAGGAAGACTGCCGGCCCTTCATCGAGGTCGCCGCCCTGATGGCCGAAGCGGGCATCCTCGCGCCGCGGGTGGAAATCGAGGATGGCGAGGCCGGTTTCCTGCTCCTTTCCGACCTGGGACGAGTGAGTTACCTCGCCGCCCTGCAGGCCGAACCCGGACGGGCGGACACCCTGATGCGCCCGGTGCTGGATACCCTGGTTCGCTGGCAGAAGGCTTCCCGCCCCGGCATCCTGCCGCCTTACGACGAAACCTTGCTGCGCCGGGAAATGGCGCTCTTCCCCGAATGGTACCTGGGCAGGCATCTGGGCCGGACCCTTGCGGAGACGGAAGAAAAGGCGCTCGAACGGGTCTTTTCCCTCCTCGTCGAAGCGGCCCTGGCGCAGCCGCGCGTTTTCGTGCATCGTGACTTCATGCCCCGCAACCTGATGCTGTCCGAACACGAAGCGGTCGTCATCCCCGGCGTGCTCGATTTCCAGGACGCGGTGGAAGGTCCCATCACCTACGACCTGGTCTCGCTCTTTCGCGACGCCTTCATTTCCTGGGAAGAAGAACAGGAACTCGACTGGGTCATCCGCTATTGGGAAAAGGCGCGCGCCGCGGGCCTGCCCGTGCATCCGGATTTCGGCGACTTCTGGCGCGCCTACGAGTGGATGGGCCTGCAACGCCACCTGAAAGTGCTGGGCATCTTCTGCCGCCTCCACTATCGTGACGGCAAATCGCATTATCTTGCCGACCTGCCGCGTTTTGTCGGTTATATTCGCAAGATCGCCGGACGGTATGGAGAATTCAAGCCGCTGCTGCCGATCCTCGCCGGGCGGGAAGAAAATACCGATGTCCATTTCACCTTTTGAAAGGAGTCCCGCATGAGAGTCATGATCCTCGCCGCCGGACGCGGCGAGCGGATGCGGCCCCTTTCCGACCTCGTTCCCAAGGCGCTCCTTCCCGTGGGCGGCAAGCCTCTCATCGTCTGGCACCTGGAACGGCTCGCCGCCGCCGGCTTCCGCAACGTCATCATCAATGTCGCCCACCTGGGCGAGCGGATCCAGGGCGAACTGGGCGACGGCTCCGCCTGGAACCTCAAGATCCTCTATTCCCCGGAACCTCCCGGCGCGCTGGAAACGGCGGGCGGCATCGCGCACGTCCTGCCCCTCCTCGGCGGGCATCCGTTCCTGGTCGTCAATGCCGACATATTCTGCGACTGGGACCCACAGCCCATGCTGACCTTCCCCTTGCAGGAACGGCTGGCGCACCTGCTGCTGGTCGACAACCCCGCCCATCATCCCGGCGGCGATTTCGTCCTCGGCAGGGATGGCAAAATCCTCGACGACGACGTCCAGGCGCGGCTCACCTATGCCGGCATCGGGCTTTATTCCCCCCGCCTGTTCGATGGACTCGACCCGGATCGTCCCGCCCCGCTCGCCCCGCTCCTCTATGAAGCGGTGACGAAAGGGCTGGTCAGCGGCGAGCGCTACAGCGGACGCTGGGTCGACGTCGGCACGCCAGAGCGTCTTTATCTCCTGGACGCCGAACTCAAAGAACGGAGCAAAGCATGACCTGCGATATTTCCCTCCACAAGAAGCGCCGCGCGCGCTTCGCCGAAAAGGTCGGCGACGGCATCGCCCTGATTCCCACCGCGCGCGAGCATCCGCGCAATCCCTGTCCCTACCGCCCCGACTCCTATTTCTGGTATCTCACCGGCTTTCCCGAACCGGAAGCCGTGCTGGTCATCGCCGCCGGGCGCTCCCTGCTCTTCTGCCGGGAAAAGGACCCCGAGCGGGAAACTTGGACCGGCGTCCGCTACGGGCCGGAGGCGGCGCGGGAAATCTTCGCCTTCGACGAAACCTGGCCGCTGTCCGAACTGGAAAAGAAACTTCCGGAACTGATCGCCAACCGCCCGGTTCTCTGGCATGCCCTGGGGATGGACGGCGAATGGGACGCCCGCGTGATGCGCGCCCTCGAATCCGTCCGCGGCATGGCGCGCGCCGGACAGAGCGCGCCCGCCCTGCTCTCCGACTGGCGCGACACCCTGGACGGCATGCGTCTCCTGAAAGACGAAAGCGAACTCGCGCACATGCGCCGGGCCGCCGAAATCACCGCGTCCGGCCATCTCGGCGCCCTGCAAAGCTGCGCGCCGGGCATGGCGGAATACGCCCTGGAGGCGGAACTGAGCTACCAATTCCGCCGCCTGGGAGCAAACGGGCACGCGTACAACCCCATCGTGGCGAGCGGCGGAAACGCCTGCATCCTGCACTACACGCGGAACGACCGCACGCTCCAAGACGGCGAACTCGTCCTGATCGACGCCGGCTGCGAATACCAGGGCTACGCCGCCGACATTACCCGCACCTTCCCGGTCAATGGCCGCTTTTCCGCCGCACAAAAGGATTGCTACGAAATCGTCCTTGCCGCGCAGCAGGCGGCCATCGCCGCCGCCCGCCCCGGCGCGCCCTTCAATGCCCCGCACATGGCCGCGGTGCGCGTCCTCACCCAGGGCATGGTCGATCTCGGCCTGCTTTCCGGGAACATCGACCATCTGATCGAAACCACCGCCTACCAGCGTTTCTACATGCACCGCACCGGCCACTGGCTGGGCCTCGACGTGCATGACGCGGGCCGCTACAGGCTGGCGGGCACGGACGACCGGGAAGACTGGGTCGCCCTCGCCCCCGGCATGACGCTCACCTGCGAGCCGGGACTCTACATTCCCGCCGCGCCCGACATCCCCGCCGCCCTCGCCGACATCGGCATCCGCATCGAAGACGATCTTCTCGTCACCGCCAGGGGCTGCGAGGTCTATACCCAGGTCCCGAAAAGCGTCGCGGAAATCGAAGAAGCGATGCGCGGCGGACGGGAAGCGCCGTGATCGAAACCGACGACCTCGGCTCTGCCGGCCCGGCGGCTCCAATACATTCCAGCCGTCTCATCGCGCCGCAGGCGAAATCCCGCGAAGAAGAGGCCCTCGAACGGGCGCTGCGTCCCCGGCGGCTCGCCGACTACACCGGCCAGGTCAGGATTCGCGAGCAACTGGAAATCTTCATCACCGCGGCGAAAAAGCGCGCCGAATCGCTCGACCACGTCCTGCTTTTCGGCCCGCCTGGCCTCGGCAAGACCACCCTGGCGCACATTCTCGCGCAGGAGATGGAAGTCAATCTCCGGCAAACCTCCGGGCCCGTCCTGGAGCGGGCCGGCGATCTCGCGGCGCTGCTCACCAACCTCGAACCGCGCGACATCCTCTTCATCGACGAAATCCACCGCCTCTCCCCGGTGGTGGAAGAAATCCTCTACCCGGCGATGGAGGACTACCAGATCGACATCATGATCGGCGAAGGCCCCGCCGCGCGCTCGGTGAAGCTCGACCTGCCGCCCTTCACCCTGGTCGGCGCGACCACCCGCGCCGGCATGCTCACCAACCCCCTGCGCGACCGCTTCGGCATCGTCGCCCGGCTGGAATTCTATACCCCGGAAGAATTGCAGCAGATCGTCCGCCGTTCGGCGCACCTGCTGCGGGTGCCCGTGGATGAGGCGGGCAGCTTCGAAATCGCCCGCCGCTCGCGCGGCACCCCGCGCGTCGCCAACCGGCTCCTGCGCCGGGTGCGGGATTATGCGGAAGTCAAAGCCGATGGCGCGGTCACCCGGGAAACCGCCGACGCGGCGCTGAAGATGCTGGACGTCGACCCGGCGGGACTGGACGTGATGGACCGGAAGCTCCTCGACGCCATCGTCGAAAAATTCGGCGGCGGCCCGGTGGGCGTAGACAATCTTTCCGCCGCCATCGGCGAAACGCGGGACACCATCGAGGACGTGCTGGAACCCTACCTCATCCAGCAGGGCTACCTGCAACGCACCCTGCGCGGCCGCATGGCAACCCCCGCCACCTACCGCCACCTGGGCTTCCCCGTCCCCGGCGGCGCAGCCATCAGCCCGGATTTGTGGTGAG
>JAITDH010000265.1 GCA_031282665.1 Zoogloeaceae bacterium
CCGCCCAACCGTTCTTCCTGGCGTTCGATCTTGACGACCGGCACCGGCGCTTCCGGCGAGATGCGGCTGACGTCGCCGAACCAGTAGCGATCCAGCATGACGTCGCCGACCACCAGGAGGCGCGTGGCGGTGAGTTTTTCAAGCAGGGCGGGCAGGGCAGGATTCATAGCGAGGCGTCGAATTCTTCCGCCCGGCGCGGGGGATAGGTTTCCCAGCCGCCGCAGGCGGGGCAGCGCCAGTAGAACTGGCGGGCGCGAAAACCGCATTGGTCGCAGCGGTAGCGGGCGAGACGCCGGGTGTATCCCTGGATGATGGAACGGGAAAGTTCCAGGTTTTCGCGGTTTTCCGGGTTGTCGATCAGGGGCAGGCGCGCGCCGATGAGCTTTTCCAGCCCCAGGAGGGTGGGGTTGCGCTTCAGTTCGGCGAGCACCATCTGGTAGGCGGCCTGGTTGCCCGCGCTGGCGAGTTCGAGCTGGTAGACGCTTTCCAGCAGGTCGAGCGAGGGGTAGCGTTCGAGCCAGGCGCGCAGGAGCGCCAGCCCTTCTTCCTGCCGTCCCAACTGCCGGTAGGCTTCGAGCAGGCGTTGCGCGACGAGGGCGAGATAGGCGGGGTCCTGCTGTTCGATTTTCTGCCAGGCGGCGATGGCTTTTTCCGGCGCGTTCCGCCGTATCGCCAGGTCGCCGCCGATGATGCTGGCCCGGACGCACTGGCGGCTGGCTTTCTGGGCTTCGTCCAGGTAGTTTTCCGCCGCCTCCAGGCGGGAATGGGTCAGTTCCTGGCTGGCCAGTTCGCAATAGAAATGGGCGATGGCCTTGTCCGTGAAGGGGTCGCTGTTTTCGCGCGCGACCCGGATGGCATTCTGCCAATCCTTTTCGGTCTGGTAGATTTCCAGCAGTTGCCGTTGCGCCTCGTCCTTCAGTGAGGTGCCCAGCAGCTTGTCGAAAACCGCTTCGGCGCGGTCGAGGAGGCCGGCCTTGAGGTAATCCTGGCCGAGTTCGAGCAGGGCTTGCAGGCGGATTTCCTCGCCGAGGTCGTCGCGTTCCATCAGGCTCTGGTGCATCCGTATCGCGCGTTCCGTTTCCCCGCGCCGCCGGAACAGCCCGCCCAGGGCGAAATTGAGTTCCACCGTCTGCGTGTTGTGATGCGCGACTTCCAGGAAGGCGTCGATTGCCTTGTCCGGCTGTTCGTTCAGCAGGAAGTTCAGGCCCTGGAAATAGGAGCGCGGCAATTCGCGTGATTCGCGCATGACATGATGGATGTCCACCCGCGCCGCGATCCAGCCGAGGGCGAAGAAAAGCGGCAGGAGGAGCAGTTGCCAGTATTCGAATTCCATCAGGAAGCCTTGCCGGAAGCCATGAGGGAAGGAAGGGCGTAATCCGGCGTGCCAGGCATGGAAGACGCGGCGGGCGCGGCCTGGGCCTCTTGCAGCCGCGCGATTTCCCCGCGCAGGCGGGCGGCTTCGCGCCGCAGTGTAAACAGCGCGCCCAGCGTTACCAGCAGGCTGAGGAAGACGCCAGCGGCGAAGGCACAGAGCAGGAGAACGGAAAGCGGCACGAGCCAGGCGGGGCCGGTGAAGACATGCAACGGCACCGGCGCCGAGTTTTTCAGGGCGAAGATGAAAACGAGGAGAAACAAGAGGAGGCGCAGCCCCCAGGCAAGAATGCGCATGACGACACCTGAAACGAAAAAGGCGGCAACGTGGCCGCCTGGAATCCAAAAGCCCTCAACGGGCGCCGTTGTCGACCCGTTCCCGCAATTCCTTGCCCGCCTTAAAATGGGGCACCCATTTTTCGGGAACGCTGACCTGTTCTCCGGATTTGGGATTGCGCCCGACGCGCGGCGGCCGGTGATTGAGGGAAAAGCTGCCGAAGCCGCGAATCTCGATGCGGCCACCCCTGGTCAGGGTGCCCGACATGGTTTCGAGAATCGCGTTGACCGCATCGTCCGCGTCTTTGATGCCCAGTTGGGGAAAGCGTTCGGAGAGGCGGTCGATCAGATCGGATCTGGTCATGGATCAGGAGGCTTGCTGGTTCTGGTTCAGCTTGGCCTTCAGGAGCGCGCCGAGATTGGTCGTCCCCGCGGAGCCGGAATCGGCGCTGAACTTCTGCATCGCCTTGGCCTGCTCCGCCTGATCCTTTGCCTTGATGGACAGGTTGATGGAACGGGTCTTGCGATCCACGTTGGTAATCATCGCCTCTACCGTGTCGCCCACCTTCAGCACCTGGGACAGGTCCTCGATGCGCTCGCGGGAATAATCGGAAGCGCGCAGGTAGCCTTCCACCTCGCCGTCCAGCACGATGACCGCGCCCTTGGCATCGACGGATTTCACCGTGCCGGTGATGACGGAACTCTTCTCGTGGGTGGCGATGTAGTTGGTATAGGGGTCGCCTTCCAACTGCTTGATGCCGAGCGAAATGCGTTCCTTGTCCACGTCGATGGCGAGCACCACGGCCTCCACCTCGTCGCCCTTCTTGAAGTTGCGGATCGCTTCCTCGCCGGAGGCATTCCAGGAAAGGTCGGAAAGATGCACCAGGCCGTCGATGCCGCCGGGCAGGCCGATGAAGATGCCGAAATCGGTGATCGACTTGATCGCGCCGGAAACCTTGTCGCCCTTCTTGAAATTCTGGCTGAATTCTTCCCAGGGATTCGGCTGGCATTGCTTCATGCCCAGCGAAATGCGGCGGCGATCCTCGTCGATTTCGAGGATCATGACTTCCACCTCGTCGCCCAGTTGCACCACCTTGGTCGGATGGACGTTCTTGTTCGTCCAGTCCATTTCGGAGACGTGCACCAGACCTTCGATGCCCTGCTCGATTTCCACGAAAGCGCCGTAATCGGTGAGATTCGTCACCTTGCCGAAGAGGTGGGTGCTGGCGGGATAGCGGCGGGCGATGCCGATCCACGGATCTTCGCCCAGTTGCTTCAGGCCCAGCGAAACGCGGTTCTTGTCCGCGTCGAATTTCAGCACCTTGGCTTCCAGCTCGTCGCCCACCGCGAGCACTTCGCTCGGATGGCGCACACGCCGCCAGGCAAGATCGGTGATGTGCAGCAGGCCGTCGATGCCGCCCAGGTCGACGAACGCGCCGTAATCGGTGATGTTCTTCACGATACCCTTGACGGTCGTGCCTTCCTTCAGGTTTTCGAGCAGCTTTTCGCGTTCCTCGCCGACCGAGGCTTCCAGCACAGCGCGGCGGGAGACGACCACGTTGTTGCGTTTCCTGTCGAGCTTGATGACCTTGAACTCGAGGGTCTTGCCTTCATAGGGCGTGGTGTCCTTGATCGGACGCATATCGACCAGCGAACCGGGCAGGAAGGCGCGCACGCCGCTCGTCATGACGGTCAGGCCGCCCTTCACCTTGCCGGTGATGGTGCCGGAAACCAGGGAGCCGTCGTTCAGGGCATGTTCGAGGAAATTCCAGGAAGCGATGCGCTTGGCGCGGTCGCGGGAAAGACGGGTTTCACCATAGCCGTCTTCCAGGGCTTCGATGGCGACCTGAACGAAATCGCCGGATTGGGCCTCGATTTCACCCTGGTCGCTCAAGAATTCTTCAATGGGGATATAGGATTCGGATTTCAGGCCGGCGTTGACCACGACAAAATTCTGATCGACGCGCATCACTTCCGCAGTGATGACTTCGCCTTGGCGCATTTCCTGGCGGGCCAGGCTTTCTTCAAAAAGTTGGGCAAAAGATTCCATGAGGAGAAAAAGTTTCTTGCTGCATAACAGCGGTCAGGTTGCAGAAACACCGGGGAAAAAGGATATTCGGATAAGGATATTCAGATATTCCCGGCACCATTTCCGGAAGATCGAAAGCAAAACCGGAAAGCTGCGGATTCTAACGAAAAAAGTCTTTTCGATCAAATGGTTACATCTTGCGGGGTGAAAATGTGCAGGAAAGTGTACCGGGAATACAACGCAGGAGACAGGAGACA
>JAITDH010000080.1 GCA_031282665.1 Zoogloeaceae bacterium
GCGCGCCGCACTCTTCCCCTTGTGCAGCAAGGATTCCAGCATCTCCTTCTCTTCTTCCGTCAGACTCACTCGGTATTTGATCCCTGGCATCTCGCTCTCCTGAAGGGGTGATCATCCTGATTTATTACGCAAATTTCATGCCATGATGCGTTTTATTCTACGTGACTGACTAGTAGGTCCCTGCAAAAACCGCGTCCCGGCATGGAGATTCATGTGATCGACGTGAATCAGTCCGAACCTTCCCCTTTCCTGGCAAACCCGGCAAGCCTGGCAAGCAGTACCGCCGCCTGGGCTTCGATGGCTTCGCCGCGGCCCAGGTAGCCCAGGTTTTCGTTGCTTTTCCCCTTGATATTGACGGCCTCTTCCGGCAGGTCCAGGTCGCTGGCCAGGACGGCGCGCATGGCGGGGATGTGGGGCGCCAGGCGGGGTGCCTGGGCGATGATGGTGGCGTCGACGTTGACCGGCTGCCAGCCTCGCGCGCGGATTTTTTGCAGGGTTTCGCGCAGCAGGCGGCGGCTGTCCGCGTCCCGGTGGGCGGGGTCGCTGTCGGGGAAATGCGTGCCGATGTCGCCCAGTCCGGCGGCGCCCAGCAGAGCGTCGGTCACGGCGTGCAGCAGGGCGTCGGCGTCGGAATGGCCGAGGAGACCCTTTGCAAAGGGAATCTCCACGCCGCCGAGGATGAGCTTCCTGCCCGTCACCAGGGCGTGCACGTCGTAGCCCTGCCCTATCCGGTATTCCGTTTCCGGCATATCGCTGGCCTTTCGATGTTCGTCAATCTTCGCTCTCCCGCCGCCCGCGCAGGATCCATTCGGCCAGGGCGAGATCGTCCGGGTAGGTGACTTTCAGGTTGCCGATGTCGCTCGCCACCAGGCGGGGCGCGTGTCCCGCCGCTTCCATCGCGCCGGCTTCGTCGGTGACCTCGGGGAATTTCTCCAGGGCTTCGCGCAGCATGGCGTAGCGGAACATCTGCGGCGTCTGCGCCTGCCAGAGACCGTCGCGCGGCAGGGTGCGCGCGACGGCGGGCGGCGCGGCGCGGCCTGGGGAGCCATCGTCCTGTTTCAGGGTGTCGGCAAGGGGCGCGGCGAGCAGGCCGCCGACGGGGTCCTGGCGCAGGGTTTCCAGCAGATGGTCGAGGCGGGCGCGGGAAAGGCAGGGACGGGCGGCGTCGTGCACCAGCACCCAGTCTTCCGGCGCGACGGCGGTCGCCGCCGCGTCGAGGGCGTTGCGCACGCTTGCCGAGCGGGTGCGCCCGCCGCAGAACACGACTTCCAGGCGCGCCCCCAGATCCAGCCACAGATCCCGCCATTGCGGCATTCCCCAGAATTCGTCGTCCGGCGCGAGCACGACCCAGACGCGGGCGATGGCCGGGTGCCGGCACAGCATCGCGAGGGAATACCAGATCAATGGCCGGCCCATGATGGAAAGATATTGCTTGGGCATCTCGGCGCCGAGGCGCGCGCCGCTGCCCGCCGCGGGAACGATGGCGTAATGCATCAGGCGGTTTCGTCCAGCCAGGCGAAGGCTTCTTCCGGCGTGGAGAAGACTTCCACGTCGGCGGTGACGAAGGTCTGCGTCAGCCACGCGCTCCAGGCCACCCACTGGCTGTCGCTCACGATGGCGATGCGGCGGAAATCGTGGGCGTGGGCGCGGGTGAAACGGATGTCCTCCCAGGCGACGTCCAGCGTCGCGTCGGCCATTTCACGCAGATCGAAACAAAGGTCGACCGGCCCTTCGAAATGGGTTTTGTAATTGACCGCTTCTTCGAATTCCTTGTAGTCCGCCAGCGTGAATTCGCCATAGACATTGACGCAGACGCGCCCGGACTGTACATCGGTGACGATCATTTGGGTTCTCCTAGCGTTGGAAGCCGCAGTTTACCTTACGGCGCGGGCAAAGTGGCCGGCGGTGACGCCGGAAAGGATGATGAGGGCGATGCCGGCGATTTCCGCGCCGCCCGGATGGTCGCCCCAGAAATAGACGCCGAAGAGGGTGGCGAAGACGACGGCGCTATAGGCAAGACAGGCGCAGAGGATCGCCTTGCCCCGGCTGTAGGCGCGGGTCATGCAGAGTTGCGCGAGGGTGGAAAAGCCGCCCACGCCGAGCAGCGGCAGGAGTTTGGCGAAGGTCAGCGGATGGATGCCGGAAAAGAGCAGGCCAATCAGGCTCAAGAGGGTCGCGGTCAGGGAAAGATAGAACACGGTGCGGCTCTCCGGTTCGCGCCGCGCGCCCAGTTCGCGGATGTTGTAATAGGAGAAGGCGGCCATGAGGCCGGAGACCAGGCCGAGCAGGGTGCCGAGCCACTGTTCCGCGGCGAAACTGGGATGCAGGAGCAATCCGACGCCGCAGAATCCCAGGCAGAGCACGCACGCCATGCGCCAGTTGGGCCGCAGGCCGGCGAAGAGCATCAATACCGGCACGAGGAAGAGGGAGGAGGTGTAATTCAGGGTCATCGCCGTCGCCAGCGGCAGGAGGGCGATGGCCCAGAAATTGAAGGTCATCGCCAGGAAGCCGGCCAGCGAGCGCCCCATCTGGAAGCGCCAGTTGGGCGTGCGCAGGGATATGCCGCGCAGGGGCAGGACGAGGGCCAGCATGAGAAGGGCGAAAAGGGAGCGATAGAAAACGATCTCTATCGTCGAGAAGCCCTCCTCCGCCGCCAGTTTGACGCACACGCCCATGCAGGCGAAAAAGAAACTGGCGACGAGCATCCAGAGGGAGGAAAGCATTGTTCAGGAGTCAGGGAGTCAGGGGGTCAGGAATCAGGAGACAGAGGACAGAAAACCCACCGTCATTGCAAGGCGCGGAGCCGTGGTTTCGTGGGTTTCGTAGGTTGGATGAGCCGAAGGCGTAATCCGACAATCGTTCATCACCGGCGCTTGCGCCGCTATTTTCTTGATTTGCGATGCTTCAGGGGAAACGGAAAAGCCGTCTGGATCTGTCATCGCCCACGAGACGGTGTTCAGATCGGAGAGAAGCGTTCAAATGTCATAACCTTCTTCTTTTTCGATCTTGCGGTACCGGAAATAAAAGAACACAGAAAATGCAACGAGCACAATCCATCCGAAATGGCCTTTCAGTTTCTGGCCGAAACTCAGTTTAGCGATTGGCAATGGGTCTGGAAGTTGTTTTGCGGTTTGCAACAACCGAAGCATTTCCCCTTCCGGAAGCTGCATGTATGCGTGCTCTCCCTTGACGCCAAGCACCAATCCCTTGCTTTTTACGAAAAAGGAAAGACCCAGAAACTTGTGCGAGGAAATCATGTGCCCAAGATAAAACGATTTGCCATCGATTTTGAGCGGAACATCCGCGATGAAGAGAATGTCTTCTTCAGCCGCTCCACCTCTTGCTCGAATCCGCGCGTCCGCATTGGTGGAAAGGACGAGCAGCAAGATACACAGGGGGAAAATGATCTTTTTCACGTTCAATGCCTTTCAATCGGTCAGATCAGGACAGACGAATTATATTATGGAAACATTGAACAGAGAGACGTGCGTTGGGTGTAATTAAAAGTGGAAAATGTCAAAGTGATATTTCCTCTGCTCTTGCTGCATAGCCTGGGTGTATCTGGGGAGCGTGGTTTTGTGCGGCTTTGTCAGACCAGTCTGCGGCTGTCCTTCGCCCTTCGGTTTCAGCAGGGGAGGGAGTTTGGCCGCGTTTCGCTTGGGATCATCTGACCCCTGATCCCTGACCCCTGATCCCCTTTCGCGCCCCTTTCAGCAAGTCCCCCGTCGCGCACAGGGGCAGGCCCATGATGCCGGTGT
>JAITDH010000111.1 GCA_031282665.1 Zoogloeaceae bacterium
AAGGCGGGCAGGCCGTAATGGTTTTCGGCGGCATGGTCGAGCAACTGGCGCATGGAAACGAGGGGCATGGTCATTCTCCGGTAGGGGATCGAAATGCATGAATTCTACTGCACCCGGCAAAACCGGCCAATCCCGGCCCGGCATACGGGTGCAAACCAAAGTGGAGCAAACCCGCGCAGCACCGTGGTTTCGCAGGTTGGGTAGGTTGGATAAGCCGCAGGCGTAATCCGACAATCGTTCATCACCGGCGCGAAGCGCCGCTGTTTTGCGATGCTGCGCATTGTGGGGACGAATGTCGGATTACGCTGCGCTTATCCAACCTACAAAACCGACGCCACACCCCCACCCGCCTCGTTACTCCTGATTGCGTCCCGATGTTCTCGCCTCCTGGATGGCGGCGAGCGCGGCGGCGGCGCCCAAGGGGAGGTGGTAGGTGACGCGCGGGCTCAAGTGCGTGTGGCCGGGATTGATTTCCACCGTGGGGATATCCCGGTGGATGGCCTGGATGACCGGCTGGGCGATGTAGGGGAACACACTGGTCGTGCCGATGGAAAAAATGAGATCGAACCCCTCGGCGAGCGCTTCCATATAGCGATCCAGTTCGTCCGTCGGAAGCATTTCCCCGAACAGCACGACTTCCGGGCGGAGCAATTCGCCGCAGCGCGGGCAGGGCGGCGGAAGAGGCCGGCCTTCCAGGCTTTCCACGCTTTCCCGGAAACCGCAGGCGGTGCAGGTCATGCGATGCGCGTTGCCGTGGATTTCCACCACATTCTGGCTACCGGCGGCGCGGTGCAGGCCGTCGATGTTCTGCGTCAGCACCATGACGTAGGGAAGTTCCCTTTCCCATTGCGCGATCAGATGGTGCGCCGGATTGGGGCCGACGGTACGACAGTTCTTTTCGATCAACGCCAGGTATTTCCAGGGGATTTCCGGACGGCGGCGCAGCATTTCCCCGGAAAGGGCTTCCTCGATGGGCAGGCCTTCCTCGGTCAGGTCGTTTTCGTACAGGCCGCCCAGGCCGCGGTAGGTGGGCAGGCCGGAATCAGCGGAAACGCCCGCGCCGGTGATGAACAATACCCGCTGGGCGCGGGAAAGCAGGGCGGCGATTTCGCGGATGGCGGGCAGATGGGAGGAAAGGTTGGCCGACATGGAAGGCTCCGTTACATATTCGATATTTGCCTCACAGGCATTAAATCCAAGGGTTCGGGAAAAGAATAGCACGGATATTGATGCGTTCACGCCGTGAATTTCATACAATCCTGGTCTGACTGGCCATTTCCGTGCGGAAATCGGCGCGCATCTCCCCTCTATGCATATGCAATGCCTGTCAAAGGATTCGCATGACAAAAAATAACTCCGGCGCTTCGGACGAAGATTCCTTCCTGAGCGCGCCGCTTGTCTATGACCCGCTCCTGATCCCGCAGCTCATGGAGGAGCGCCAGCGGCTGAACGGCATCCTGGAACGTGTCCGGCACGATTTCGCCGCGCACGATTTCGTCGCGACGATGAAGGGCTTGCGGGACTTCAAGCGCGGCATCGCCACCCACCTGCACGAAGCGCTCTATGATTACCTGGAAATGTCGATGGCCTATGATATGCAGGATCTCGAACATATGCGCGACCTGCGCGACGAAATGTCGGGAATCGGGCAGAGTCTCGAGGATTTCCTGGAAAAATACAGTGTGTTGAGCAGCAGGCCGGAACTCGTCACGACCTTCAAGAAAGACCTGGAAGCCATCGGCGCCCTGCTGGCCAGGCGGAGCGAGCGGGAGGAAACGTCGCTCTACGCGCTTTATACCAACCAGCTTGCCGTGACCACCAGCCTGGGCGTGAATCTGGAGGGTCTGCTGAACGGAGAGGATACGTAAAGGTCGAACAAGGTTGAAACGAAGGGCGGAAAAAAGGCGACGGGAATTCCGTCGCCTTTGTCGTTTATCCGGAAAACGGATCAGTTGTCGCTCGACAGGGCGCCGATGATGTGCAGCAGGCTGACGAACAGGTTGTAGATGCTCACGTAGAGCGTGACCGTCGCCATGATATAGTTGGTCTCGCCGCCCCGGATGATGTTCTGGGTTTCATAGAGGATCAGGCCCGTCATCAGGAGCAGGAAGGCGGCGGAAACTGCCAGGGAGAGAAGCGGCATCTGAAAAAATATCGCCGCCAGGCCGGCAAGAAAGGCGATGAGAATACCCGCGCAGAGGAAATTGCCGAGAAAGCTGAAGTCGCGTTGCGTGGTGAGCGCGATCACGGACATGGAAAAGAAAATCAGCGCCGTGCCGCCCAGGGCCATGACGACGATGCTGGTCCCGTTGGGAATCGCCAGATAGAAGTTCAGGATGGGGCCGAGGGTATAGCCCAGGAAGCCGGTCAGGGCAAAGACGAAGACGACGCCCAGGCTGCTGTTGCGGCATTTGGTCACGGCGAAGAGGAGAATGAAGTACCCGCCCAGGGTAAGCCAGGGGCTGAGGAAAGGCAGTCTCATGGTCATGGCGATGCCGGCAACCAGCGCGCTGAAGGCCAGGGTCATGGAGAGCAGCATATAGGTGTTGCGCAGGACCTTGCGCGCTTCGGGAGAAGCGACCGCGACGCCGCCCTGGGCAAGATTGCCTCGGAAGGAAGGATCTTTCATGTTCATGGATTGGTTCTCCAAAAAAGTTCAAAAGGTTGATCGAAAGGGTTGAAAAGGTCGAAAGGGTTCAACAGGAATGTCTGGAGTGTTCAGTTAACCACATTTTTCTGAAAAACCAAAGAGTTCCTTGCGGA
>JAITDH010000112.1 GCA_031282665.1 Zoogloeaceae bacterium
CTTCGCCCCGAAACTCTTGTTGAGTTCGGACACTCTGACCACATTGCTTGCTGTCATCTCTTGTCTCCGTGAATGTCACGGGAGCGGACTTTACGGCAGGCGCATGACGATTTGATGACCAAAGCAGGAATGCGGAACGCATGGAGACATGGCAATCCTCCGACATTGCGATCCGTGGTTTTCGTGGGTTGGTAGGTTGGATAAGCCGAAGGCGTAATCCGACATTCGTTCATCATCGGCGCTTGCGCCGCTATTTTCGATTTGCGATGCTGCGCATCGGGGGTTGGAATGTCGGATTGCGCCTTCGGCTTATCCAACCTACGAAACCAGCGCATGGATTTTGCGCTCGTGCCCGAAAACAGCATCACCCTTGCAGGATGATATCCGCCGCGCGTTGCGGCAGGGCGTAGAGTTCGGGGAGGTTCGCGTGGCGGATGCCGTTTTGCGACCAGCGGCGGCGGGCGGTTTCGTCGGTCAGCATGGCGGCGAGCGTCCGGTTCAGGTTCGCCTGGGAAAAGGGTTCGGGCAGGACGCATCCCGCGTCCGCCCGGGCGATGTAATGGGCATAGCCGCAGACTTCCGTCACGAGCACCGGCAGGCCGGCGACCAGGGCTTCCAGGAGCACGGTGCCGGTGTTTTCATGATAGGCGGGATGGATCAGGAGATCGGCGGCGAGCAGGAAGCGGGGGATGTCGCCGCGCCCCTTCAGGATGCGCACCTGTTCGGCAAGGCCCAGGGCGCGCGCTTGCCGGAGGAAAGGGCGCGGATCATCCTGGCCGATGGCGAAGAGGCGGGCGCGTTCGCGCAAGGCGGCGGGCAGCGCGGCCAGGGCTTGCAGGCTGCGGTCCAGGCCCTTGGTCTTGAAGCCGGAACCGATCTGCAAGAGCAGGAAGAGGTTTTCGGGAAGGTCGAATTCGCGGCGGAATTCGCGGCGGATGGCGTTCGCCGCCTCTTCGCCGGGATGCCGGCGGTCGGGGTCGATGCCGGGCGGCAGGAGGATGAAGCGCTCTGGCGGGGTGGCGTAATGCTTGATGAAGAATGGCTGCTGGCGGGCGGAAATCATCAGGATTTTCGTCTTCGCGGAGGGGGCGAAGACGGCCCGCTCGGCGGCGGAGAAATGCCGGTAGCGCCCGGACAGGCGATAGAGGGGCGCGCGCAGGGTCCGCGCCTTTTCTTCAAAGCAGGGATCGGCGGCGTAGTAAATATCCAGGCCCGGCATTTTGTTGAAGCCGATCACCCGGTCGACCGGGTCGCGCCGCAGGTCGGCGGCGACCCAGGCATGGAATTTTTCATTGCGCCGATGGTTGAAAAAGGCGCGGGTCACGCTCCGGGGCGGGATGCGCAGGTCGAATCCGGCGGGCGGTTCGCCCTGCCAGGAGAGGGTATGGACGCGAATCGCCGCGCCGCGCCGCTGGCATTCCAGGGCGATGCGCAGGAAATCGCGTTGCAGGCCGCCGAAGGGAAAGTATTTGTAAAGGACGAAGGCCAGCGAGGGCATCGGGCCGGGCTTATTTTTTCCGGGGCAGGGTCTTGCGCGCCTGCGCGATCAACTGGTCGGCCGCTTGCAGCATCCGCGTGAAGTCGCCTTCTATATGGTACTGGCCTTCGACGATCAGGGTGGGCACGCCTTCCACGCTCATCGCTGCGCGCTTTTGCTCCGCCTGCCGGACCTTGCTCATGACCCCGAAGGATTTGAAGGTCGCGGCGAACTTTTCGCCATTGCCGCCCTGTTCCACGTACCAGCGGAGCAGGGAGCGTTCGCTGAAAAGCTCCCGGCGTTCCTTGTGCAGCGCGTTGAAGACAGCGTCATCGAGGCGCGTGAGGTCGCCCAGGGATTCCAGCGTGTAATACAGGCGGGCCAGGTTTTCCCAGGAGCGGTTCCAGGCGACCGGGATGCGGCGGACGACCACGTCGGGCTGCTGTCTGGCGATCCAGGCTTTCAGGATCGGATGGAAATCGTTGCAGTGGTTGCAGCCATAGGAGAAGAATTCGATGACTTCGATCTTGTCCGGGCTTTCCTTCGCTTGCGGGCGGGCGAGCTTGGTGACGACGGGCGCCGCGTCGGCGGCGCGCGCCAGGAGAGGCGACAGGGCGAGCAGGGCGGCGCCGCCAAGGAAATTCCGGCGGGAAAGAAAAAATGACATGCTTCACTCCTCAATTGAGCAACAGGGTTTCCACGCCGTCGCGCGCCAGTTCGGCGCGCGCGCGGTCGGCGTCCGCGAGTTTTTCATAGGGGCCGACGATGAGGCGGTAAAAGGTCCTCTCCTGCACCATGACCTGACGCACGTTCGCTTCCACGCCTTTCATCGCCAGCAGGGCTTTCAGGTTGTCCGCTTCCTGCGGATTGCTGAACGAGCCGGCCTGGAGGTAATGCGGTTTTTCCGCGGCGGCGGGCTGCGGGGCGGGCGCGGGTTCGGGAACGGCGGCGGGCGCGATGACGGACGGCTGGGACGATTGAGGTGGCTGGATTGGCTGGGGCGGTTGGGATGGCTGGGTTGGCGCGCCCGGCGCGAGAACGGGGTCGCCGGGTTTGCCCGGCAGGGCCAGGGGCTGGCCGCTTCCCCGGATCGGCGTGTTCTGCGCCCTGTCGACGAATGGCATGGGAACCTTGTTCACATACCAGACCACGCCGGCGGCGATCATGACGCCGAGCACCAGCCCGATGCAGAAGCCGAGGAAGGTGCCGCCTCGTTGCGAATGTTTCATGACAAATCCCTTTCTTTCCATTTACATGCTGTCCGGGCAGGATACGCCGAGAATGCGCATCCCGTTCACGATGACCTGTCGCGTGGCGGCGGCCAGCGCCAGCCGGGCCTGTTGCAGGCCAGGGGCGACGGGATGGTCGGGTTTCGACAGGATGCGGTTGTGGTGGTAGCAGACGTGGAAATCCGCCGCCAGGTCTTTCAGGTAGAAGGCGAGCTGGTGCGGCGCGTAGTCGGCGGCCGCTTCCTCGACGATTTCCGGGAATTGCCCGATGCGGCGGATGAGCGCCTGCTCATGGGCATCCCGCAGCAGCGCCAGATCGGCCTTGCCGAGCGCCGCCGCGTCGCCGCCCCATTCCCGCAGCACCGAGGCGATGCGGGCGTGGGCGTACTGGACGTAGAACACCGGATTTTCGCTGCTCTGGCTTTTCGCCAGATCGAGGTCGAAATCCAGATGCTGGTCGGCCTTCCTCAACACATAGAAAAAGCGGCAGGCGTCGTTCCCCACTTCGCGGCGCAGGTCGCGCAGGGTGACGAATTCGCCCGCGCGGGTGGACATGGAAACCTTCTGCCCGCCGCGATAGAGCACCGCGAACTGCACCAGCGCCACGTCGAGCGCCGCCGGGTCCAGGCCCAGCGCCTCGATCGCGCCCTTGACGCGGGGAATGTAGCCGTGATGGTCGGCGCCCCAGATGTTGATGAGCTTCTCGAAACCGCGTTCGTACTTGTTGAGGTGATAGGCGATGTCGGAGGCGAAATAGGTGTAGAGGCCGTTCTCGCGCTGGAGCACGCGGTCCTTTTCGTCGCCGAAGGCGGTCGAGCGAAACCATTTCGCGCCGTCCTGCACATAGAGATGCCCGGCCTTCTCCAGCCGCTCCGCGCAACGCGCCACCAGCCCGGTATCGAAGAGCGCCTTTTCGGAAAACCAGACATCGAAGCGCACCCCGAATTCCTCCAGGTCGCTGCGCCCGTCGGACAACTGTTCGGCGAGCACATGCTGATGCACCGCGTTCCAGTCCTCGCCCAGCAGTTTCTTGCCGTTGGCGATCAGGGCATCCAGATGCTGTTCGCGCAGGGCCTTGGCCTCGGCGTCGTCGCGCGCCGCGTCCGGCAGGCCAGGGGTATCGGCCAGGACAGCGGCGGCGGGGCGGACATAGCGATCCCCCTTCGCCTCCCGCAACTGCCTTGCCATGTCGACGACATAGTCCCCCTGGTAGGCGTTGGGCGGAAAATCGACGTGGATGCCATGCAGTTCCAGATAGCGCAGCCAGGTGGAAACGGCCAGGATGTCCATCTGCCGGCCGGCGTCATTGACGTAATATTCCTGCGTCACGTCCCAGCCGGCGAAGGCGAGCAGGCTGGCGAGCGAAGCCCCATAAGCCGCGCCGCGCCCATGCCCGACATGCAGGGGGCCGGTCGGATTGGCGGAAACGAATTCCACGAGCACCTTCTGTCCCGCGCCCAGGGCGGAACGTCCATAGGCGTCGCCCTCCGCCAGCGCGATCTGGAGCGCGCGCGTCCTGGCCATGCCGTCCAGCGTGAAATTGATGAACCCCGCGCCCGCCACCTCCGCCTTTTGCAGCAGGGAGGAAAGCGGCAATTCCGCCACCAGGCGCGCCGCCAGTTCGCGGGGATTTTTCTTCAGGCGCTTGGCGAGCTGCAAGGCGAGATTGGAGGCAAAATCCCCATGCGCCGCCTCGCGCGGCCGTTCCAGGAGAATCGGCACATCGGCGGCCTCCGGCGCGACACTCGCCAAGGCCTGGCGCAACAACGCCGACAACTCGGCGCGGGGATCATGAAGCGGGGAATCGGACATCGGGTTTCCGGTCATAAGAAAGGCGGCATTATAGCAACAGGGGTTTCGTAGGTTGGATAAGCCGCGGGCGTAATCCGACATTCGTTTATCACCGGCGCTTTGCGCCGCTGTTTTTTGGTTTTTTGATTTGCGATGCTGCGCATCGTGGGTTACGAATTGTCGGATTACGCCTTCGGCCCATCCAACCTACTCCAACCTCCCCGTTCAGAACACCTGCCACCAGGATTTCGGCTTCTCCAGTCCCTGGGCGAAGAAAACGCTGTCGGGATAATTCAGGCGCATGATGCGTTCCGCGTCGGCGCGCAGGTCCTCCAGGCCGAGTTTCTCGTAAGCGAGCATCATGATATAGACCGCCTCTTCCTGGGCCGGGGTGTTGGGATAGTTCTTCAGGGCGTACTGGCTGCGGTTGGCCGCCGCGAGGTAAGCGCCGCGCTTGAAATAGTAGCGGGCGACATGCACCTCGTGCGCGGCGAGGGTATTGACCAGGTAGTCGAGGCGCAACTGCGCGTCCGGCGTATATTTGCTCTCCGGGAAGCGGGTGACCAGCTCCTTCAGGGTATCGAAGGATTCCAGCGCGGCCTTGGGATCGCGCTCGCTCTGATCCTGGCTGTTGAGGTAGCCCATGTAGCCGAGATCGCCATTGAAGGTTATCAGCCCTTTCAGGTAGTACATGTAATCGATATTGGGATGGTTGGGATGCAGCTTGATGAAGCGATCGCAACCGGCCAGCGCGGCGGCGATGTCGCCGTCCTTCCAGTGCGCGTAGGCGACCTCCATCTGCGCCTGCTGCGCGTAGCGGCCGTAGGGATAACGGGATTCCAGCTTCTGGTAGAACTTCAGCGCCTGTTCCCAATTGCCATCGTTGAAGGCTTCCTTGGCTTCCGAATACAGACGGGACGCCGACCAGTCGGCGGTGGTGTCTATTTCTTCCGGCAACAGGCCGCATCCGGCAAGGGAAAGGGCAAGGGAAAAAAAGACCAGGAACACGCAAAGGCGGGTCCCCACACCTCGTACCACACTTCGCGCTACACTTCGCACATGGAACATGTCAAACCTCGAAATCGGGAAAATCATCCGGATGATTATAGTCCAGGTACAACTTTGCCGCCCGGCCACGGCATCCCT
>JAITDH010000146.1 GCA_031282665.1 Zoogloeaceae bacterium
ATTTCGACATCGAGCGCGATGATCGCAGCAAGCCTTATGGGTATTGCTGGAAGGAGAACGCCAAGGTGTTGACGGTGCCCACCCTGACGCCGCAGCAATCGCTGTTGCTTTGCCTGGCCGAGAAATACCTGAAGAGTCTGTTGCCGGCGCACCTGATGCAGTCCATGGAAGGATTCTTCGAGCAGGCACGCAGGAACCTCGGCCCGGACAGCAACGCCCAGTTGGAACGCGAATGGAAGGACAAGGTGCGCGTGGTCGCCACCAGCCAGCCGCTTCGGCCGCCCCCAATCGATCCCGGAATTTTCGCGGCGGTCAGCGAGGCGTTGTACGACAATCATTGGCTGATCCTTGACTACAGGAACATCGCCGGAAAATATACCCGGGAAGCGCAAGTGATGCCGCTGGGTCTGGCCCAGCAGGGGCCATGCCTGTACCTCGTCTGCCGTTTTCGGGGCTATGACGACGATCGCAGCCTCGCCTTGCACCGGATACTGTCCGCCCGCGCCTCGATGGATACTTTTGCCCGGCCGAAGGAATTCGATCTCGAAAAATACGACGCCGAAGGCCGTTTCGGCTTCGGCGATGGTCGGCGGATACGGCTCTCCTTCTGCATTGACCGGGAAACCGGACTGCATCTGACCGAATCGCTGCTATCCGCCGATCAACAGGTCACTGAACGCGCGGACGACCGCTTGCAAATCAGCGCCACCGTTGTCGACAGCCTCATGCTGAAATGGTGGCTGCGCAGCTTCGGCGAGGCGGTATCGGAGATCTGCCGGGATGGAGAGGAGATCGAGTTGGAGGCGCTGGGCGGATAAAAGGGGAGGCGGTTTTCTTCCCCCCTGCGGAGGGGATCGAGGGGGGTTGGGGAGGGAGTTTGGCCGTGCTTCGCTCGGGATACATCATTGACATGACATCCTCCCCTTTTACTTGCACCCGATCGGCCAGCCAGACAAATGCATCGCTTTGGGGTTACTATCCCTCGTGGGAAGACAATGGATTCGGGCGGACAACAGCGCGAGTCTGGCTTGCCAGCAAGTCTGCGACCTTCGCAATGACGAGGTTGGGTGTGGGCGCATAAGCCCTGCGCTTGCGCTTCGCTTGACAAAGGTTTTTCCCTCCACTTTTAATTGCACCCGTTTTGAATTGCAACAGCCTTGATGAACAGGACACGTTTTATGTTGAAAAGATTTTTCCTGGCGCTTGTCGCGTCGTTTGCCGTAGCGTTTGCCGCACCGGGCGCGCAGGCCGAAATCACCATCGAACATTGGCAGGGGAGGGGAGGGGCGAAGGTGTTTTTCGTCGCGAGCCGCGCCCTGCCGATCCTGGATGTGCAGATCGACTTTCCCGCCGGGTCCATGTTCGAACTGGCCGACAAGGCGGGCCTGGCGAGTTTTGTCCACTCGCTGCTCGAACTGGGCGCGGGGAACCTGGACGAAAGCGAGATCAGCAACCGCCTGGCGGATGTGGGCGCGGCGCTTTCCGGCGGCGTCAACGCCGATCGCGCCAGCCTTTCCCTGCGCACCCTTGCCGCGCCGGAAAAGCAGGCGGCGGCGCTGGAGGTCTTCACCCAGGTGCTGGCCGCGCCGCGCTTCGAATCCGCCATCTTCGAGCGCGAACGCGCGCGCGGCATCGCCAACCTGAAGGATTCGCTCACCCAGCCCGGCCCCCTGGCCAGCCGCGCCTTCCGGGCGGCGCTCTATCCCGCGCATCCCTACGGCCGGCTCACCACGCCGGAAAGCCTTGCCGCCCTGACGGTCGAGGACGCGCGCGCCTTCTGGCAGCGCCACTATGTCGCCAATAACGCCGTGCTCAGTATCGTCGGCGATCTCGACCGGCAGGCGGCCGAGGCGCTGGCCGACCAGCTTCTCGCCGCCCTGTCGGAGGGCGACCCGGTCGTCCTGCCGGCCGCGCCCTCCCTTCCCGCCGCCGCCGACCTCACCCTGGCGCATCCGGCCAGCCAGGCGCACATCTACCTGGGGCTGCCCGCCATCGCCAGCGGCGATCCGGATTTCTTCCCCTTCCTGGTCGGCAATTACACCCTGGGCGGCGGTGGTTTCGTCTCCCGCCTGATGACGGAAATCCGGGAAAAGCGCGGCTATGCCTACAGCGTTTACAGCACCTTCCGGCCGCAGAAGCAGGCCGGCCCCTTCCTCATCACGCTGGAAACCAAGAAGGAACAGGCCGGCGAAGCCCTGGCCCTGGCGCGGAAAATCCTTGCCGATTTCCTCGCGCATGGCCCCACCCCGGCGGAACTGGAGGCCGCCAAGGCTTACCTGTCCGGCAGCTTTCCCCTGAATCTCGACGGCAACCGGAAAATCCTCGCCCAGATTGCCGCCATCGGCTTTTACGACCTGCCGCTGGATTATCTCGCCCGCTACCAGGAGCGCATCCGTTCCGTCCAGGCGGCCGACGTCCGCGCCGTCTTTGCCCGGCGTGTCGCGCTGGAAAATCTGGTCAGCGTCACCGTGGGCGCGGAGGGTCCGGCGGAGGAAAAAACCGGCCAACCGTGAACCAGGTGCGCATCATCGGCGGCCGATGGCGTCGCCACTGCCTCAAATTTTCCGCCGGCGCGGGTCTGCGGCCCACGCCGGACCGGGTGCGGGAAACCCTCTTCAACTGGCTGGGGCAGGATCTGACGGGGCTTGCCTGTCTCGATCTCTTCGCCGGGAGCGGCGCCCTGGGCTTCGAAGCCGCCTCGCGGGGCGCCAGCCGGGTCGTGATGGTCGAGCATTCCGGCAAGGCCGTGGCCGCCCTGAAGGAAAACGCGCAACGCTTGCAAGCGGAAGCAGTGGAACTTGTTGGCATGGATGCGCTAAAATACCTCGTTTCCTGCATGGCATCAGGGGCGGACCGCTTCGATGTCGCTTTTCTCGATCCGCCCTACCGGCTGGGCTGGCTCGAACGCCTGGAACCCTGGCTCGACAGGCTGCTGACGCCCGACGCGGCGCTTTACGTGGAAGCGGAATATCCCGTGACCGCCCTCGGCAACTGGCATCCAGTGCGACAGGGAAAGGCCGGGCAGGTTTATTTTCATTTGTTGCGTCAGGAGTCCTCCGTTTGAATACCTCGCCACGCCATGGCGTCGCCATCTACCCCGGCACTTTCGATCCCATTACGCGCGGGCATGAAGACCTGGCGCGGCGGGCGGCGCGGATTTTCGACAGGGTCATCCTGGCCGTCGCGGAAAACCCGGGCAAGCAGCCCTTCTTTTCCCTTGCCGAGCGGGTGGAAATGGCGCGGGCGGTGCTCGCCGACCTTGCCAACGTGGAAGTCGTCGGCTTCGACAGCCTCCTGATGCGCTTCGTGGTCGAACAGGGCGCGCAGGTCGTCATTCGCGGCCTGCGGGCGGTTTCCGATTTCGAATACGAATTCCAGATGGCGGGCATGAACCGCCAGCTTTACCCGGAAGTCGACACCGTATTCCTGACCCCGGGCGAACAATACATGCTGATTTCCGCCACCATGGTGCGCGAAATCGCCCGCCTGGGCGGCGACATCCGGAAATTCGTTTCCCCCATCGTCGCCGAGCGCCTCCTGGCCAGCATGAACGCTTCACCCAATCCAACCCAGCGATCCTGAACCAATTTTTATTGAAAGGAAAATCATGGCCTTACTGATCAACGAAGAATGCATCAACTGCTCGGTCTGCGAGCCGGAATGCCCGAACGAGGCGATTACCATCGGCGAGGAAATCTACATCATCGACCCGGACAAATGCACCGAATGCGTCGGCCACTACGACGAACCCCAATGCATCCAGGTCTGCCCGGTCGATTGCATCCTGAAGGATCCCGCCCACGAGGAAAGCCAGGAAGCCCTGATGGAGAAATTCAGGCGGATTGCGGCGTAATCCCGCTATCCCGCGCCGCAATAAACACAATAAGCACAATTCAACACAACGATCTTCCCGCCGGGAAATAACCCGGCTCCCCGCCGATCCATCGCGTGATTTGCCACGTTTTACGGAGTTCCCCTCATGCCCCAATACCGTTCCCACACCTCCACCCACGGCCGCAACATGGCGGGCGCCCGCGCCCTGTGGCGGGCGACCGGCATGCGGGACGGCGACTTTGGCAAGCCCATCATCGCCGTGGTCAATTCCTTTACCCAGTTCGTGCCCGGACACGTGCACCTGAAGGAACTGGGGCAACTGGTGGCGCGGGAAATCGAGGCGGCGGGCGGCATCGCCCGTGAATTCAACACCATCGCCATCGACGACGGCATCGCCATGGGGCATGACGGAATGCTCTATTCGCTCCCTTCCCGCGATCTCATCGCCGATTCCGTCGAATACATGGCGAACGCCCATTGCGCCGACGCGCTGGTGTGCATTTCCAATTGCGACAAGATCACCCCCGGAATGCTGATGGCCGCCATGCGCCTCGACATCCCCGCCATCTTCGTCTCCGGCGGGCCGATGGAAGCGGGAAAAGCCGGCGTGCGCGACGGCAAGGCGGTGAAGCTCGACCTGATCGACGCGATGATCAAGGCCGCCGATGTCGCGGTATCGGACGCCGAGGTGGAAAAGATCGAGCGTTCGGCCTGTCCCACCTGCGGCTCCTGCTCCGGCATGTTCACCGCCAACTCCATGAACTGCCTGACGGAAGCCCTGGGACTCTCGCTGCCCGGCAACGGCACGCTGGTCGCCACGCATGCCGACCGCAAGACGCTCTTCCTGCGCGCCGGCGCGCTGATCGTGGAACTGTGCCGGCGCTATTACGAACAGGACGACGCCAGCGTCCTGCCGCGCTCCATCGCCAACAAGGCCGCCTTCGAAAACGCCATGAGCCTGGACGTGGCGATGGGCGGCTCGACCAACACGGTGCTCCACCTCCTGGCGATCGCCAGCGAGGCGGAAGTGGATTTCAGCATGGCCGACATCGACCGCATCTCCCGCCAGGTCCCCTGCCTGTGCAAGGTAGCGCCCGCCACCGACCAATACCATGTCGAGGACGTGCATCGGGCGGGCGGCGTCATGGGCATCCTGGCGGAACTTTCGCGCGCCGGCCTCATCCACCGCGAAACGCCGACCGTGTACGCGAAAACCCTGGGCGAAGCCATCGACACGCACGACATCGACACCGTCGCCAATCTCGGCATCCTGGAATTCTACAAAGCCGCGCCGGGCGGCAAGCCCTCGCTCGTCGCCTTCTCGCAGGACAACCGCTGGCCGGAACTCGACCTCGACCGCACGCACGGCTGCATCCGCAACAAGGCCAACGCCTATTCTCAGGACGGCGGCCTCGCCGTGCTCTACGGCAACATCGCGGAAAAGGGCTGCATCGTGAAAACCGCCGGAGTCGACGAATCCATCCTCGAATTCACCGGCAAGGCGCGCGTATTCGAAAGCCAGGAAGCGGCCGTGGCGGGCATCCTGGATCGCGGCGAAAACGGCGTGCGGGCGGGCGACGTGGTGGTGATCCGCTACGAAGGCCCGCAGGGCGGTCCGGGGATGCAGGAAATGCTCTACCCGACCAGCTACCTGAAATCGCGCGGCCTGGGCAAGGTCTGCGCGCTGCTGACCGATGGCCGCTTTTCCGGCGGCACCTCGGGACTTTCCATCGGCCACGTTTCCCCGGAAGCGGCCAACGGCGGCGCGATCGGCCTGATCGAAGAAGGCGACACGATCGAAATCGACATCCCCCGGCGGCGCATCCACCTGGCGATCCCCGAAGCCGAACTCGCCGCCCGCAGGAAAGCGATGGAAGCAAAAGGCGAGACCGCCTGGCAACCCGCCGCGCGCAACCGCCCTGTCTCCAAGGCCCTGCAAGCCTACGCCCTCTTCGCCGCCTCCGCCGACCGCGGCGGCGTGCGAGATTTGTCGCAGGTCCGGCGGGCGGG
>JAITDH010000210.1 GCA_031282665.1 Zoogloeaceae bacterium
CCCAGGCGATAACACTGCCTGAAATCGTCCGGCGTTTGCAGGCCGCCGACGATCAGCCTCAAGGGCGCGCCGGGATTCGTTTCGGCGGAGCGCGCGTGCGCCTGCCGGAAACCGGAAAAGAACGCGGCGCAATCCGCGCCCGCGCAATCCGGCCAGGCCACCTGGACGAAATCCAGATGCGGCAACAGGGAAAAATCGGCCGCCCTTTGCCAGCCGGATTGCCATTTCAGGCCGAGGCACGCGCCATTGGCGCGCAACCGGTGGGCAATCGTCATCACCCAGGCGAGCCTTTGCGCATCGGGCCTCCCGGTTTCCGGAAAGCTCAGGAGCAGCGCGATTTTTCTGCGCAGCAACACTGCCAGCGACGGATGTTCCAGCGACGCGGGAGAAATCTCGACCAGCGCCAGGCGGTCACCCAGGAAGGAATCCAGTTCCAGGCCGGCCAGGTGCCGCAACAAGAGGTCGTCGTAGTACTGGCGCAGCCGCGGCCGCTTTTCCATGATGCGGGGATGCAGGTGTTGCGGATAGCCGAATTCGTAACCGACGATTCTCTGGTCGCGCCCCACCAGCGCCTCGCGGCAAAAGAAGGCGGAATCGTGCCCTTCGCCGGTATCGGGCGCCGCGCCCACGACTTCATCGGCGGCCTCGGGCAAGGACACGGACGCCGGCGTCTCTTCCCGCGTATCGACCCTGGCCCTGCCAAACAGCCTGTACAACCAATCCAGCATACGAATACCCTCTATCACCCGATCCGCAAATCAGCGGATATGTTCGCTATCTTATCTTATGGATTGTTGATGCGATTCTTCTCCAGAATAAGGGGGCAATCTTGATCCGGCAAAAAGCAGGGTTTTGCTTTTTGACGCCTCCTGATCGCACTCCACATAAGCATCGGACGATTCGACGCCTGCCGGGTTCCCGAATTTTCACAAAAGTCGAGGGGCGACGGCCTCATGGAACCAGCCGGGGAAACCGGTCGTCGAAGGAGCTTACCGCCATGTGATGAATCCGACGATGATGAACGTGCCGATCCTGCCGATTGCCGAAGCGCCGCCGCTGGATTCCCGGCTTTCCGGAGACCGCATCGGCGCTAAAGACTTATGTATGTCGGCTTCCTTCCATTCCTTCCGTTCCGACCGGAGCTGGCTTTGGTGGCGCCTGCTCGCGATGCTGATCGTCTGCGTACTGGCCGGTTGGGGGGTGCGCGATCTCTTCCTTATGCACCAGCTCGACCACCTGACCGCCCAGACGCGGTACGACGTCGAGTTCTACCGGATGAGCTTAGAATCGCTGCTGGCGCGCAACGAATCCCAGTCGCGCATCACGGCCATGGAGGACCGGCTACGCGAATTGCTGGACGATCCCACGGACGGGCGCAAGCTCGCGGCGGCCAGTAGCTATCTCCAGGAGGTGCGGGAACGCGCCGGACTCGCCGCGGCCTTCCTGATGGACGAGGCGGGACTCACCCTGGCGGCGAGCGATCATCGGTCGCTGAAATCCTTCGTCGCGCACAATTACGCTTTCCGCCCCTATTTCCAGGAGGCGATGGCGGGAAAACTGGGGGTTTTCCACGGCGTGGGCGCGACCACCGGCGAACCCGGCTATTTTCTTGCCTCGCCGATCGAGGAAGAAAAACGAGGCGCCATCGGTACGGTGGTCATCAAGATCGCTCTTGCAGACTTCGAGGCGGCGCTGACGCGCAACGACGACCCAATGCTGTTGGTCGATGCCGACGGCGTGGTATTCCTGGCCTCGGTGCCCGAACTCAAATACCATTTCCTGGCGCCGCTTTCCCCCGGCGCCCTGGAACGGATCGGTCTGTCGCGCCAGTACGGCGCGCAGCGCCTGCGGCCGCTCGGGATGGCGCTGCGCTTGCAGGATGGGCCGCAGTTCTTCCGGGCCAGGCTGCCCGGCCGGCTGGCGGAGGATTACCTCGCGCAGTCGGCGCGGGTCGGGCGCCTGGGATGGTCGATCGTCCTTCTGCGCCAGACGCGCCAGGAACGACAAAGCGCGCTGTTGGCGGGAGTGGCGGCGGGCCTCGCGCTGGCCTTCCTGTGCTCGCTGACCATCTTCTTCCGGCTGAACGCCAAACGCTATCGCGAAAGACGCCAGGCGGAAACCGCCTTGTGCCAGGCGCACGCCGGTCTGGAAAAGCGCATCGCGGAAAGGACGGCCGATCTGAGAACGACCAAAGCCGCGCTGGAAGAGAAGGTCGCCGCGCTGAAAACGACGGAAAGCGTGCTGCGCGAAACGCGCGACTCGGCCGTCCAGGCCGGCAAGCTGGCCGTATTGGGCCAGATGGCGGCGGGGATCGGCCACGAAGTCAACCAGCCCCTGACGGCCTTGCACGCCTTTGCCGACAACGCGGTCGATCTGCTCGAACGCGGAAATCTGGAGGATGTTCGCGAAAACCTGCAATCGATCCGGCAAATGGTCGCCCGCGTGTCCCATATCGTCGGAGAAATCAAGCATTTCGCGCGCCGGTCGCCGGCGGAAAAGTGCGCGGTGGACGTGGCCGGCGTCGTGGATCAGGCGCTGATGCTGGTGGAAGCGCGGCGCCGGCGCCTCGATGCGCGGATCGACAGGGAAATTCCCGGCGACCTGTGGGTGCTCGCCGATCCGCAACGCCTGGAACAGGTGCTCGTCAACCTGCTGCTCAACGCGCTGGATGCCGTCTCCGGCGCGGCGACGCGGCAAGTGACGCTGGCCGCCGGACGATCCGGCAAACAGGCATGGATCGGCGTGCGCGATAGCGGCCCGGGGATCGCGGAGGCGGTACGGCCGCGCCTGTTCGAGCCGTTTTTCACGACCAAGGCGGCCGGGCGGGGACTCGGGCTGGGACTGGCGA
>JAITDH010000059.1 GCA_031282665.1 Zoogloeaceae bacterium
GGTCATGAGGGCCAGGCTGATGTAGCCGAGCATCATGGTGATGGGAAAGCCGATGGCGAAGAGGTGCAATTGCGGCGCGGCGCGGTTCAATACGCCGAGCGCCAGGTTGCAGCACATCATCATGACCACGACCGGCAGGGCAAGGAGCAGGCCGGTGGAAAAGATGCGTCCGCCCAGGCGGGCGAGGAATTGCCAGCTTGATGCGTCCAGCATGGTCGCGCCGATGGGGATGGCGGTGAAGCTCTGCGCGAGCACGGCGAAATAAAGGAGATGCCCGTTCATGGAAACGAAGAGCAGGGTGGCGAGGAGGGTGATGTAATTGGACAGCACCGAGGTCTGCGAGGTGTTCTGCGGATCGTAGAAGTTGGCGAAACCCAGGCCCATCTGGAAGGCGATGACGGCCGATCCCATGTCGATGGCGGTGAAGATGATCCGCATCGAAAGCCCCATGCCGACGCCGATCAATATCTGCTGGGCGAGAATCCACAGGCCGATGCCGGAGGCGGGCGAAACGGCGGGCAGGGGCGGCAGGATGGGGACGATGGCGATGGTCAGCGCGATGCCGAGCATCAGGCGCAGACGCCGGGGCAGGGCGGCGTTGCTCAGGAACGGGGCGCTGGCGGCGAGCGCGAGGATGCGGGTCAGCGGATAGATGACGCTGGCGATCCAGGTTTCGAGTTCCGCCATGGTGAAGGAAATCATGCCGCGTTCTTTCCCTGTTCTTTCCGTTTTTCGTGTCGAATCTGCGTCAAAAACGCTCGTCCGCGCGCAGATAGCGCCAATGGCCGGGCGCCAGATCGGCCAGGCGCACCCGGCCGATTCGCACCCGTTTCAGGCCGGTGACGGTCAGGCCGACCAGTTCGCACATCCGGCGGATCTGGCGCTTTTTCCCTTCCGTAAGGATGAAGCGCAACTGGTCTTCGTTCTGCCAGGATACCCGCGCCGGTTTCAACGGCTTGCCGTCGAGGGAAAGGCCGTGGCGCAGGAGGGCGAGGCCGTCGGCCGGCAGGCTGCCTTCCACGCGCACCAGGTATTCCTTTTCCATGCTGGAATTCTCGCCGATCAGTTGCCGGGCGATGCGCCCGTCCTGGGTCAGGACGAGCAATCCGGTGGAATCGATGTCGAGCCGCCCGGCGGGCGCCAGCCCGCGCAGATGGCGGGGATCGAAGGCCGGATCGCCGGGGGCGCGCTGCTGGTTGGCGCGGGTAACCAGGCTCGCGGCGGGTTCACGACCCGGCTCCGGCTGGCCGGAAACGAAGCCGACGGGTTTGTGAAGGAGGATCGTCACCTGTCGAGCCTGCGTCTGGCTGGCCTCTTGCGCCAGGGTGACCCGGGCGGTCGGCGCGGCGCGACTGCCCAGTTCCGTGACCTGCCGGCCATCGACGAAGACCCAGCCGCGTTCGATATAGCGATCCGCCTCCCGCCGCGAGCAAAGCCCTTGCAGGGCGAGCAGGCGGGAAACGCGCACCAGCCCTCCTTCTTCTTCATGCGCGGAGGGCGGGGCGGAAGAAGATTGGGCGGGCTTGGCGGGTTTGGGAGCTTGGGAGGATTTCGTTTTCATGCGGACAGATCTTCCCGCCGCAGCATGAAGACATATTCATCGCCCGCCGCCGTTTCCAGCCAGAGGAAGGGAAGGCGCGGGAAAGCCGTTTCCAGCGCCTCCCGGTTGTGGCCGATTTCCGTTACCAGGATGCCGTCGGGATTGAGCCGCGCCTTCGCCCCGGCGAGCAGGCGGCGGGTAAAATCGAGTCCATCCTCGCCGGAAGCCAGCGCCAGCGCGGGTTCGTGGCGATATTCGGGCGGCAGCCCCGCCATGGATTCGGCATTCACGTAGGGCGGGTTGGCGAGGATGAGGTCGTAGCGCTCATCCCGCAGGGCGGCAAAGCCGTCGGATTCGATCAGGCGAACGCGCTTTTCGAGGCCGTAGTCGGCCACATTCCCGCGGGCGACGGCGAGCGCCTCCGGGGAAATGTCGATGGCGTCGACCTGCGCGTCGGGAAAGGCGAGCGCGGCGAGAATGGCGAGACAACCGGAGCCGGTGCACATGTCCAGCACGCGGCTTACCGCTTCCGGTTCGGCAAGCCAGGGAGCAAGGGCGTCTGCCAGCAATTCGGCGATGAAGGAGCGCGGGATGATGACCCGCTCATCCACATGAAACCGATGCCCGGCGAGCCAGGCTTCATGGGTGAGATAGGCGGCGGGCAGGCGTTCTTCCACCCGGCGGCGATAGCGTTTCAAGAGCGCCTCCCGCTCCTGGGGCAGCAGGCGGGCGTCGAGGAAGGGTTCGAGCGTGTCCTGCGGCAGATGGAGCGTGTGCAGGGCGAGATACACCGCCTCGTCCCAGGCGTTGTCCGAGCCATGCCCGAAATGCAATCCCGCTTCGTTGAAGCGGCTCACGGCAAAGCGCAGGCAGTCGCGCAGGGTGAGGAGTTCGGCGGGGGCGGCGTCGAATGGGGAGGGTTGGGTCATTTCTTTAGAAGAGCAATCCGGTTTTGTAGGTTGGATAAGCGAAGCGTAATCCGACAATCGTCCATCACCGGCGGCGAAGCCGCGCATTTGTCGCGTTTTTCAAATTTGCGATGCTTCGCATCGGGGGAACGGATGTCGGATTGCGCTTCGCTTATCCAACCTACGCGCTGAACAGAAAACCGGCAACATCAGGCGGTCTTTTTTTGCGGCCAGCGCGCCATGCGTTCTTCCATCCGGCGCACGATTTCATCGTGCGGCACAGGGGGACGCGGGTCAGCCTGACGCCGTTGCAACTCGGCGTGTATCCAGGCGGTATGTTTCGCCTCCTGTTCCACTGTCTCGAACTCGGAAACGACGGGATCTAAAGTGGCAGTATTCATCAAAAACCAACTCCGGTTTTGCCCGGTTACGGGCGTGGATCGAAACATGTATCCATTCTATCATTTCTGGGCGTAAGCCCGGAATGCTTCAAT
>JAITDH010000070.1 GCA_031282665.1 Zoogloeaceae bacterium
CGCTGGCGCAGGAAGAAATCGGCTGGCTGCCGCCGGAAGCCGTCGCGGCCGTGGCGGGCTATCTGGGCATCCCGCCGATTGCCGCCTGGGAGGTGGCGACCTTCTACAACCTGTACGACTTAAAGCCGGTCGGCAAATACAAGCTCATGGTCTGCACCAACCTGCCGTGTGCCCTTTCCGGCGGCGTCCATGCGGCGGAATACCTGAAGAAGAAGCTCGGCATCGGTTTTGACGAAACCACGCCGGACGGCAAGTTCACCCTGAAGGAAGGCGAGTGCATGGGCGCTTGCGGCGACGCGCCGGTGCTCCTCGTCAATAACCGCCGGATGTGCAGTCACATGACGCCGGAACAAATCGACCAACTGCTGGAGGCATGCGAATAATGGCGATCCTCGGCGCAATCAACCCTGTCCTCACCGCCGGACTGAACGGCGACGACGGCTGGCGTCTCAAGGACTACGTGGCGCGCGGCGGCTACGAGATGCTGCGGAGAATCCTCGCGGGAAAAAAGCCGCCGGAAGAGGTGATTGCCGAAATCAAGACCTCCGTCCTGCGCGGGCGCGGCGGCGCGGGCTTTCCCACCGGCCTCAAGTGGAGCTTCATGCCGCGTTCCCTGCCCGGCGACAAATACATGGTGTGCAACACCGACGAGGGCGAACCCGGCACCTTCAAGGATCGCGACCTCATCCGCTACAACCCGCACGCGGTGATCGAGGGCATGGCCATCGGCGCATACGCCATCGGCGCGAATCGCGGCTACAACTACATCCACGGCGAAATCTGGGAACTTTACAAGCGTTTCGAGGAAGCCCTGGAAGAAGCGCGCGCGGCGGGCTTCATCGGCGAAAACATCCTCGGTTCCGGCTTTTCCTTTGAACTCTTCGCGCATCACGGCTATGGCGCGTACATCTGCGGCGAGGAGACGGCGCTTCTCGAATCCATCGAGGGCAAGAAGGGACAGCCGCGCTTCAAGCCGCCGTTTCCGGCCTCCTTCGGTCTCTACGGCAAACCCACGACCATCAACAACACGGAAACCTTCGCCTCCATCCCCTTCATTCTCAAGATGGGCGGCGAAGCCTTCCTGAATCTGGGCAAGGCCAACAACGGCGGCACAAAGCTTTTTTCCGTCTCCGGGCATGTGAATCGTCCCGGCAACTACGAAGTCCCGCTCGGCACGCCCTTTGCCACACTCCTGGAACTGGCGGGCGGCGTGCGCGGCGGCAGGAAATTGAAGGCGGTGATTCCCGGCGGCTCCTCCGCGCCGGTTCTGCCCGCCGAAATCATCATGGGATGCACGCTGGATTACGATTCCATCAGCAAGGCCGGTTCCATGCTCGGCTCCGGCGCGGTGATCGTCATGGACGAGACCACCTGCATGGTGAAGGCGCTGGAACGCCTCGCCTTCTTCTATCACGAGGAATCCTGCGGCCAATGCACGCCTTGCCGCGAGGGCACCGGCTGGCTCTACGACATCATCCACCGCATCGAAAACGGCCAGGGACGCCCCGACGACCTGGAAACCCTGACGCACGTGGCCGGCAACATCAGCGGCCGCACCGTCTGCGCCCTGGGCGACGCGGCGGCCATGCCGGTGCAAAGTTTTGTGAAACATTTCAGGGACGAATTCCTCTACCACATCGAAAAGAAAACCTGCCTCGTGCCGAAGGAAACGCAGTGGGCGGGCAGCGGGTTTTACGAGAACAAGGGCGAGTAACGACATGCTGGAAATTGAAATCGACGGCAAAAAGGCGCAGGTGCCCGAGGGCAGCACGGTGATGGACGCCGCCCAGCGCGCGGGCGTCTATATCCCGCATTTTTGCTATCACAAGAAACTTTCCATCGCCGCCAATTGCCGCATGTGTCTCGTGCAGGTGGAGAAGGCTCCCAAGCCCTTGCCCGCCTGCGCGACGCCGGTGACCAGCGGCATGAAGGTGTTCACCCATTCCGAGCTGGCGGTCAAGGCGCAAAAGAGTGTGATGGAATTCCTCCTCATCAACCATCCGCTCGACTGCCCCGTCTGCGACCAGGGCGGCGAATGCCAGTTGCAGGACCTGGCGGTCGGTTACGGCGGCGTGCGAAGCCGCTTCCAGGAAGAAAAGCACGTCACCCTGGAAAAGAATGTCGGCCCCCTGATTTCCATGCGGGAAATGAGCCGCTGCATCCATTGCACCCGCTGTGTGCGCTTCGGGCAGGAGGTCGCGGGCATCATGGAACTGGGCATGGCGAACCGCAACGTGCATTCCGAGATCATGACCTTCATGGGGCATTCGGTGGATTCCGAACTCTCCGGCAACATGATCGACCTCTGCCCGGTCGGCGCGCTTACCTCGAAGCCCTTCCGCTACGTCGCCCGTCCCTGGGAACTGGCGCGGCGGCGCTCGGTGAGTCCGCACGATTCCGTCGGCGCGAATCTCGTCGTGCAGGTGAAGCATGACAAGGTGCTGCGCGTGCTGCCGCGGGAGAACGAGGCGGTCAATGAATGCTGGATTTCCGACAAGGAACGTTTTTCCTATCCCGCCCTGAATTCCGAGGAACGCCTCACCCGGCCCATGCTGAAACAGGGCGGAAGCTGGCGGGAAGTCTCCTGGAACGTCGCGCTCGATTACGTCGCGCACGGCCTGAAGGACATCGCCGCGCATTCCGGCGGCTACGCGCTGGCGGCGCTGGCCGCGCCGTGGTCGACCGTGGAGGAGATGTTCCTCCTGAAAGAATTGTTCCGCGGCCTGGGCAGCGCGAACGTCGATTTCCGCCTGCGCCAGCGGGATTTCTCCACCGACGGCAAGCGCCTGGGAACGCCCTGGCTGGGCGTCCGGCTCGCCGATCTGCGCCACTTCGAATCGGTGCTGGTGGTCGGCTCCTTCCTGCGCAAGGATCATCCCCTGATCGCCCAGCGCCTGCGCCATGCCGCGCAGAAGCACCGGGCGGAAATCAGCCAGATTTCCGTAACGGGCGACGATCCGCTGTTGCCCCTGCATGTCCGGCAGAGCGTCGCGCCCTCGCGCCTGGCCTGGGCGCTCGCCGCCGTGGTGAAGGCCGCCGCCGAACAGAAGGGCGTTGCCGCGGAGGGTCTGGCGGGCGGCGAAGAGGTGGTCGTCGACGCGGAAGCCGCCGCCATCGCCAAGAGCCTGCTGACGATGGAAAAGAAGGCCATCCTGCTCGGCAATGCCGCGCAGCAGTCCGCCGCCGCGGGCCAGTTGCACGCCCTGGGCCTGCAACTGGCGAAGCTCACCGGCGCTTCCCTCGGCTTCCTCGGCGAAGCCGCGAACAGCGTCGGCGGGCATGCCCTCGGTCTCGGCAGCGGCGCGAACGCCCGGCAGATGTTCGCGCAGCCGCGCGAAGCCTATCTGCTCTGGGGCGTGGAACCGGAACTCGACTGCGCCGACCCGCGGGAGGCGCTGGCCGCCCTGAAACAGGCGAAGATGGTCGCCCAGTTTTCCGCCTTCAAGCACGGCCCGGCCCTGGACTATGCCGACGTGCTCCTGCCACTGGCTCCCTTCACGGAAACCTCCGGCACCTTCATCAATACCGAGGGCCGCGTCCAGGGCTTTGCCAGCGCGGTGCCGCCCCTGGGCGAAGCCCGTCCCGGCTGGAAAATCCTGCGCGTCCTGGGCAACGTCCTCGACCTGCCCGGCTTCGATTACGAGACGAGCGAAGCGGTGCGGGACGCGGCGCTGCCGCGTCGGGAGACAGGTGACAGGGAACAGGAGACGGAGGAGTTTGTCGCCGGGCTGGACAATGGGCTGGCGGATGTTTCCGTCGCTTTGTCCCGGCCCGAAGCCGGCCGGGCTGCCGACCTGGAACGTATCGCCGACGTGCCGATCCACTTTGCCGATCCGATCGCGCGGCGCTCCGCGCCCCTGCGGCAGACGGCGGACGCCGCCCCGCCCGCGGCGCGCATGGCGGCGGCGACCCTGGCCCGCCTGGGCGTCCAGGCGGGCGACAGGGTGAAAGTCCGCCAGGGAACGGGCGAGGCCGCGCTGACGGCGGCGCTCGATGAAAGTGTGCCGGACGGCTGCGTACGCGTGGCGGCGGGACACGCCGCGACCGCCGCCCTGGGCGGAATGTTCGATGCCATTACCGTGGAGCCTGCCTGATGGAAAACGCGATGGAATTCATAACGCAATTCGGAACCGGCATTTTCGGCGCGGCCTGGCCGACGATCTGGCTCGTCTGCTGGACGCTCATCAAGATCGTTGTCATCGTCGCCCCCCTGATGCTCTGCGTGGCCTATCTCACCTATGCCGAAAGAAAGGTGATCGGCGCCATGCAGGTGCGCATCGGGCCCAACCGCGTCGGCCCCCTGGGTCTCCTGCAACCGATCGCCGACGCCCTGAAGCTGCTCTTCAAGGAAGTCATCGTGCCGAGCGGCGCGAGCAAGAAGCTCTACATCATCGCGCCCATGCTCTCCCTCGCCCCGGCGCTGGCGGTGTGGGCCGTCATGCCCTTTTCCGACACCCTGGTGCTGGCGGACGTGAACGCCAGCCTCCTCTATATCCTCGCCGTCGGCTCGATGGGCGTCTATGGCGTGGTGCTGGCGGGCTGGGCGTCCAATTCCAAATACGCCTTCCTGGGCTCCATGCGGGCGGCGGCGCAGATCGTCTCCTACGAAATCGCCATGGGCTTCGCGCTCGTCGTGGTGCTGATGGTCTCCGGCAGCCTCAATCTCTCCGACATCGTGCGCGCCCAGCAGGTCGGCCGGGGGATGGATTGGGGGCTGAATTTCCTCTCCTGGAACTGGCTGCCCCTCCTGCCGCTCTTCGTTGTCTTCTTCGTCTCCGGTGTCGCGGAAACCAACCGCGCCCCGTTCGACGTGGCGGAAGGCGAATCGGAAATCGTCGCCGGCTTCCACGTCGATTATTCCGGCATGGCCTTCGCGATTTTCTTCCTCGCCGAATACGCGGAGATGATCCTGGTTTCCGCGCTCACCAGCCTGCTTTTCCTGGGCGGCTGGGCCTCGCCGGTCGGCTTCCTGCCGGACAGCATCTTCTGGCTCCTGGGCAAGATCGCCGTCATGCTCTTCTTCTTCCTCTGGTTCCGGGCCTCCTTCCCGCGCTACCGCTACGACCACATCATGCGCCTGGGCTGGAAGGTGTTCATTCCGCTCACCGTGGTGTGGCTCTTCTTCGTCGGCGCCTGGATGCTGACGCCCTGGAACATCTGGGATCGGGAGACGGGAGACAGGGGACAGGAGACGGAAGCGGTGAGCTTCGTCACGCCCGGCGCGGCAAGCGCCCGGCCGGAACTGGTGCAACAATGAGGAGCGAGGTCAGATGTCAGGCATCAGGGATCGGATACTCCGGCGCTGCCTTCCTCTCGGGGCCGTCATCGGCATCCTGCTGGTCGTGGCGCTCGGAAGCGGCCCGACGCGGGGCGCGGAGCGCAAAACATCGGGAAGCGAGACACACATGACGGACAAACGATTCATCGACGAATTCAGGGAAAACCTGGGCTGGAAGGCGCTGCCGGAAGATCTGGAAAAACTGATCGTTTTCCTGACGGGCATCGACGCGCTGGACGAAGGAG
>JAITDH010000083.1 GCA_031282665.1 Zoogloeaceae bacterium
GCGGACAATCCGCACGCCCCGCTGGAAATCCTGATCAACCTGGCGAGTGCCGAAGACCATGCCATAGAGAAATATGTTGTGGGCCGGGATTTGCGGGAATACGTTCTGAAAAATCCGTCCCTTCCGGCTGATGTCGTGGCGAGGTTTACCGAAGGCTTGCAACGGGAAGACACGGCAAAGAATCCCGATACGCCGCCAGAAATCCTGTCCGAACTGGTGAATGACGAATTCTATTGGGTGCGTCTTGCCGTGGCCACCAATCCACGAACACCACCGAATGCCTTGGTGATGTTGGCAAAGGATGCCGACGAGGATGTTCGTGAAAAGGTAGCGGAGCATCCGCATGCGCCGCTGGAAGCCTTGCAAATCCTGGCAGAGGACGAAGGTACATGGACGCGCGGCGCGGTGGCGTCGAACCCCAACACGCCGCCAAAACTCTTGACGCAGTTGGCGCAAAACCAGGATAGCAATCGTTATACCAGGGGAATGGTGCGCAGGGCCGTGGCAAGAAACCCCAACACACCGCCGGAAATCCTCGCGGAACTGGCGCGTGATGAAGACGATTCCGTGCGTCATGAAGCGTTGGAAAGGCTATCGAAACACGAATCGCGCAAACCCTGAAATACGATGATCTGAAGTTATTTAGCAAAAAACGCGGACGAAATGAAGGATGCGGCATGAATTTTTCGGAGTTTATCAATGGCTTGCTTTCCCCGTTGAATATAGCGATTGCCAGGCGCTCGACGCTGTCGCGTATCGCGGCAGAGAGGGCGGCCTGGCAAAACAGGGAACAAACGGTCTGGAAACAAATTGCCGCCATCGAGGCAAGAATCGAGCAACTGCGCTTGGAGACGCTCAAGGCCCAGATTGGCGCGCAGTGGAGAATCATCGACCTGCAATATGATTTCCTGCCGCGCAATGAACAACTGGAATGCGCCTTGTGCGGTTTTCGCGGCGAGCGTTCCGCGTTCAGGGAATATCGCTCGCATTGTATCTTTGGCGGCGGGAAATTGATTCGGCATCAATGCCCGGAGTGCGACGTCATTTTCGGTCCCGCCAAGATGCTGGATCTCACGCCGGATCAACTGACGCAGGAATATGTGGCGCATTACAGTCTGTTCCAGGAGGGAGATTCGACCGAGCCGGAACTGAGGGCCTTTCATGCGTTGAATCCCAGGCGCGACGGACTGTACATGAATTACGGGGCCGGCGCGTGGTCTCGTTCCGTGGATGAACTGCGGCGTGACGGCTGGAATGTCGTCGCCTACGAGCCGCATGAATCCGCCACGGGCGGCGGGGAGGGCGTCGTGCAAAGCAAGGAGGAATTGGCGGCCATGGGAGGTTTCGACGGGATTTATTCGAACAATGTCCTGGAACACCTGCGCCACCCGGTGGAAGAGTTGAAAGCGATGGCCGGGTATCTCAAACCCGGTGGAAAGATGTCGCACGCCACGCCGTGTTTTGGATACCTGTACGAATATACGAGGTTCCATCTGTTTTTCTTCCTGGGCAGATCCCGGTCGTTCCTGGCGCAAAGCGCAAACCTGAAAATCGACAGCTACACGGAGGATGGGGAATTCATGAATATCGTGCTTGCGAAAGATTAGCCCGGATATTTCACCCGCCCCTGAACAGAATCGTTCAGCCTCACTCTTCCAGCAAGCGCCGTTCGCGTAGCGCCTGGGCGAGGGTGCCGGAGTCGACGAATTCCAGTTCGCCGCCGACGGGGACGCCGCGCGCGAGGCGGCTGATGCGCAGTGGCGGCAGGTCGCTGGAAGCGAACAGGGAGGCGAGATAGTGGGCGGTGGCTTCGCCTTCGTTGGTGTAGTTGGTCGCCAGGATGACTTCCTCGACCTCCTTGTCGCGCAGGCGTTCGAGGAGCTTGTCCAGCCCCAGGGTGTGCGGGTCGATGCCGTCGAGCGGGGAGATGCGGCCCATCAGCACATAGTAAAGCCCTTGGTAAGCCTGTGTTTCTTCCACCCGGTGCATATCCACCGGGGTTTCCACGATGCACAGTTGGGCGGCGTTGCGCTTCGTGGAGGCGCAACACTCGCAGAGTTCGGTTTCGGAAAAGGTGTTGCAGCGCCGGCAGTGGCGGATGTTCTGCAGGGCGTCCTGCAGGGCGGTCGCCAGCCGGGCCGCGGCGGGGCGTTCGTATTGCAGGAGATGGCAGGCCATCCGCAAGGCGGCCTTGGGCCCGACGCCGGGAAGGACGCGCAACGCTTCGACGAGACCGGAAAGGGAGCGCGGCGTCATGAACGAAAGACGAACGAAAAAGCGGTCAAAAACGCGGATGAACCCGCGCGGATTACATGCCGAACGGCATTTTCATGCCGGGCGGCAGGTTGAGTCCCGCCGTGAAACCGGCCATCCGCTCGGCGCTTTTTTTCTCCGCCTGGCGCACGGCGTCGTTGATCGCCGCCGCGATCAGGTCTTCCAGCATTTCCTTGTCTTCCAGCGCGGCCGGGTCGATGACGACCCGCCGCGCGTCGTGCCCGCAGGTCATGACGATCTTGACCATGCCGCCGCCGGATTGTCCCTCGACTTCCTGCTGCGCCAGTTCTTCCTGCGCTTTCAGCATATTGCTCTGCATGGCCTGGGCCTGTTTCATCAGGTTGGCAATTCCGCCTTTCATCATGGAGTTCTCCTTCATGGGATGGGTTTGATGGTTTTTTCGTCCGGTGTCGCGTCGAAATTTTCAATCAGCTCACGGACATAGGAGTCGGCTTCGATAGAAGAGCGGGCCTCTTCCTGCCGCCGCATTTGTTCGTGCGCCGCCCTTTGCGCCGGGGTGGTCCGCTCCGGCTCGGCGACTTCGATGGTCAGCCGGACGGGTTGGCGGAAATGTTCGCTCAATGCCTGTTGCAATTTTTCCTGGGGACCCGGTTTCAGGATGCTCTGGTTGTTGGGATGGAGGCGCAGCAGGCATTCGCCGTTTTCGTGTCGGACGAGGTCGCAGTTCTGCGCCAGTTGCCGCGTCATGCCGGAAAGACCGAGCTCCGCGAGAATCGCCTGCCACGCGGAAGGCTCCGCCGGCGCCGTATCGCGCGGCGAGGCAAAGAGCGCCGTTTCCGGCAGGGGCGCGGCATGATGGACGGGCGGCGCGGAAACCGGGGCGGCGGCGGGAGGGGGAGAAGCGGGAGAAGAGGAAGAAGCGGCGGAAATCGCGCGCGCCGGGGGGAGGTTTTCCCGCGATGTCTGGATCCGGGCGCTTTCGGCGGAGGGCGCAAAGGCGACCAGGCGCAGGAGAGTCATGATGAAACCGCTGTGCTCGTCCGGGGCGAGCGCCAGTTCCGCCCGCCCCTGGGTGACGATCTGGTAGGCGAGTTGGATGAATTCCGGGGTGAACTGCCGCGCCAGCGCTTCCAGCCGTTCGCGTTCCGCCCCCTCGCTCGTCTCCGCTTCGGCGGCGAGCTGCAGGAGTTGCAGGCGGGTGAGGAAAAGCGCCAGTTCCTGCAGGGCGTTGCCCGCCGCAAGGCTGCGCATCTGCATGTCATTGGCGATGGCGAGCATCTGGCGGGTATCCTGGCGGGCGAGCGCTTCGAGGATTTCGATGAGCAGGGCGGCGTCGACGGTGCCCAGCATGTCGCGCACCTCGTCGGCGCGCACTTTCCCCGCCCCGTGCGCGATGGCCTGGTCGAGCAGGGAAAGGGCGTCGCGCATGCTGCCGGCGGCGGCACGGGCGATTCCGTGCAGGGCCTCCGGCTCGAACTCGATCGCTTCGGTTTGCAGGATGCGGGCAAGGTGCTCGACGATGGCTGGCACCGGCATCTGTTTCAGGTTGAATTGCAGGCAGCGGGAAAGGATGGTGACGGGAATCTTCTGCGGATCGGTCGTCGCCAGGACGAACTTGACATGTTCCGGCGGCTCTTCCAGCGTTTTCAGCATCGCGTTGAAGGCATGCCCGGAGAGCATATGCACTTCGTCGATGACATAAACCTTGTAGCGGCCGCGGGTCGGCGCATATACCGCGTTTTCCAGCAGTTGCCGCATTTCCTCGGCCTTGGTGTTGGTCGCGGCGTCGACTTCGATCAGGTCGACGAAACGTCCGGCGTCGATTTCCTCGCAGGCGGAACAACGTCCGCAAGGCTGGGAGGAAACGCCCGCCTCGCAATTCAGGGATTTGGCCAGGATACGGGCAATGGTGGTTTTTCCCACCCCGCGCGTGCCCGTCAATAGATAGGCGTGATGCAGGCGCTTTTCATCCAGGGCATGCGAGAGCGCCCGGACGACGTGCTCCTGCCCCACCAGTGAAGAAAAGTTGCGCGGCCGCCAAGCCCGGGCCAAAACCTGATAGCTCATATCCAGCAAAGGAAGAAAAGAAGTGGCGAGCCCAACCCCCGGCACTTGCATGAGATAGCTGTGGCTGCTTTCTTCCGAACCTGACCAGATTCACCATCCTGCAATGCGGGGAGACCCGCCGG
>JAITDH010000089.1 GCA_031282665.1 Zoogloeaceae bacterium
GGCAAGGCGTGCCTTTTCATCGTTTCCCCACTTTTATTTGCACCCTGGACGAAGCACCAGCGCTTCGTCCGGCGTTTTTCCCTCCATTTTCGATTGCCCCTTGATTCCTCGGCATCTGATCCCCTTCCCCGCTATGTTAGTATGCGATCCGATCCCTTTCGCGTCTTTTTCGGCGGCTTCATTCCGCCGCGTCGAACATGCCTCTCGCACCCGCACCCGCCGCACCCATCGCCAACGTCGTCGCCGCCGCCAACCGCATCATTCTCGGCAAGGATAGGGAGGTACGCCTGGCGCTCGCCTGCCTGCTGGCACGCGGCCACTTGCTGATCGAGGACTTGCCCGGCGTCGGCAAGACCACTCTGGCCCAGACGCTCTCGCGCCTCCTGGGCCTCGAATTCTCGCGCATCCAGTTCACGAGCGACATGCTGCCCGCCGACGTCATCGGCGTCTCGATCTACGATCGTGAAAAGAACGCCTTCCGCTTTCTGCCCGGCGCCATTTTTTCCCAAATACTGCTCGCCGACGAAATCAATCGGGCCACGCCGAAAACGCAAAGCGCCTTGCTCGAAGCCATGGAAGAACGGCAGGTGACGGTCGATGGCGAGACCCGCGCCTTGCCCGAACCGTTCTTCGTGATCGCCACGCAGAATCCGTCGACGCAGATCGGCACCTTTCCCCTGCCGGAATCGCAGCTCGACCGCTTTTTACTGCGCGTGGAACTGGGCTATCCCGACCGTGCCGCCGAGCGCCTGTTGCTCGAACGCGGAGGCCGCCGCGCCGCCCTGCCGGCGCTCGCGGCCTGCCTTACGCCGGAAGAAATCGCGCCGTTACAGCGGGCCGCCGGCGAAATCCACGCGGCGCCGGCCCTGCTCGACTACGTGCAGGCGCTCATCGAGGCGACGCGGATGAGTTCGCGCTTCATCCACGGACTCAGCCCGCGCGCCGCGCTGGCCTTGCTGGCGGTGGCCCGCGCCTGGGCGTTCATCGCCGGTCGGCGGATGGTCATGCCGGAGGACGTGCAGGCCGTCCTGCCGAGCGTCGCCTGCCACCGGCTGCGGCTGACGGACGGCGACGGCCACGCCCGGCCCGAGGACATCGTCGACCTGATCCGTTCCGTGCCCGTCGCATGAAGTCGCGGCCGGCCTTCGGGAAGGTGGCGCGCTGGATGTTCGGCCTCGAGCGCGACGAGTGCCTGCCCGTCGTGCTCACCCGGCGCCGGATCTTCATCCTGCCCACGGGCGCGGGTGTGCTCTATGCCCTGGTGCTGTGCACGATGCTGATCGGCGCCATCAACTACAACCTCGGTCTGGGCCATGCCCTGGTCTTCCTGCTCGCCGGGCTGGGCCTGGTGGGCATGGTGCATACCTTCCGCAACTTGCTCGATCTCTCGATCCACCCCGGACGGGCGGAACCGGTTTTCGTCGGAGAGACCGCGCATTTCACCCTGCATGTCGAAAATCCCCGGAAGGAAGCGCGCCGCGCGCTGGAACTGGCCATCGGCGAGAATCCACGGGTCATGCTGCACGTCCCGCCGGGCGAACGGGTGGCCGTCGCTCTTCCCTGTGTCGCCGTTCGCCGGGGCCGTCTGGCCCCTGGTCACGTGACCCTCGCCTCGCGCTACCCGCTGGGCCTGTTCCGCGCCTGGAGCTACCCGTATCCGCCCTTGTCCTGCCTGGTTTTTCCCAAACCGTTGACCGCGCCGCTGCCGCCGACTTCCTCCGGCCGGGAAGCGACCGGACGGCGGACGCGTAGCGGCCAGGAGGATTTTTCCGGCCTGCGCGAACGCCAGTTGAACGACTCGCCGCGCCACATCGCCTGGAAGGCGGTCGCCCGCGATTTCGAACATCGTCCCTTGCTGGTCAAGCAGTTCGACGGCGGCGCGGCAGAGGAATTGTGGCTCGACTGGGAAGCGACGGCGCATGCGCGCGACGTCGAAACGCGGCTATCCCTGCTGGCCGGCTGGGTGCTGGCCGCCGAGCGGGAACGCTTCCGTTACGGCCTGCGCCTGCCGGGCCGGGCAATCGCCCCGGACGGCGGCCCACCCCACCGCGACGCCTGCCTGGAGGCTCTGGCACTCCATGCTTGAGGCAGTGGACGGGAAACGGGAGACAGAGGGCGGAGGACTGAGAGTTTTTGCGGTGGGGGATGGGAAGGCAAATGGTAGTCCACGAAAAGTTTCATGGCCCGGATCATGAACGGGTTTCCTGGTTGGTAAGGAACTTCAGTCATTCTGGGCACAGACAATGATCCTCATTGTCCCGTCGGGAAAAAAGCCCTTCGATGCGGGCGAGACGCCCGTGCTCCCGTTTACATGAAAGCCCAATGGAGCGCGGGCGTCTCGCCCGCAATGCGAGCTGGAAGCTCGCGTACCGCCGCATTTTTCCTCGCTGCGCGGGGGAATGCCGCCATGGGCGTTCATGGAATTCATAGGTTGAACTTGGCCTCTAATCATGAACGGGCTTTTACTGGAAGATGGTGAAAAAAGAGATGTCTGAAACCTTCCGCCTGCCGTGGTGGCGCGCGCCGGAAAAGCCCCGCGCGCTGTTGGAACGTGGCGCCGTTCCCTGGTTGCTGGCGGTGGCCGTGGCCACCACGCTGCCGCACGCCGGGCACCTGCCGTGGTGGCTGTCCTTCTTCTCCGCCCTGTTGCTGCTCGGGCGCGCCGGACTGTGGCTGAAGAACGGCCGGCTGCCGCCAAGGTGGCTGCAAATCCTCATCGTCCTTGCCGGCATCGCCGGCATCGCCTGGCAATATCGCGCGCTGTTCGGACGCGACCCCGGCATCGCGCTCCTGGTGTTCTTCATGGCCATGAAGCCGATGGAAATGAATTCTCGCCGCGACGGCCTGGTGCTCGTCATGCTCGGCTTCTTCCTGCTCCTGACGCACTACTTCGATTCGGAAGGGGTACTCACGGGCGTCTGGCTACTGGCCTCGGCCACCCTGCTCACGGCGGCATTGCTGCGCATGCACGGCGGCGCCCAGCCGATCCGTGGAACGATCGGCCACGCGGCGCGGCTGATCGCGCAATCGCTCCCCCTGACGATCATCCTGTTCCTCCTTTTCCCGCGCGTACAGGGACCGCTGTGGGGGATGCCGCAAGACAGCCACGACGGACTGAGCGGCCTTCCGGAATGGATGTCGCCCGGTTCGCTGGACAAATTGATCCTGTCGGGCGCGGTGGCCTTCCGCGTCCAGTTCGCGGCGAACGCGCCGGACAGGGAACGATTGTATTGGCGCGGCCCGGTATTCGACAGCTACGACGGGCGAACCTGGCGAGCCAGTTTCGCGAGCAGCCCGCACTTCGTGGGACGCTCGGGGCCGGTCACCCCACCGGCGATCGAAGCGCCGGAAAATTCGGGCATCGACTACACGACCACCCTGGAAGCCCACAACCAGCGCTGGCTCCTGGCGCTCGACATGCCCGTCGCGCTGCCGAAGGACACCGCGCTGGCGCCGACCTTCGAAGTCCTGGCGAACCGGCCCGTTCGTTACCGCTCGCGTTTTTCCTTCCGCTCCGCGCCGGATTACGTGGCGAACCGTGAAGAAGCGCCGCGCCTGATACAACAGGCGCTGCATCTGCCCCGCCGGCTCAACCCCCGGACGCGGGAACTCGCCGGATCGTGGCGGCGGGAATTCGTCACCCCGGAGCGGATTTCCGCCAAGGCGCTGCGCCTCTTCCGCGAGGAAGAATTCTTCTACACGCTGCAACCGCCGGTACTCGGAACGGACGCCATCGACGACTTCCTGTTCACCACCCGGCGGGGATTCTGCGAGCATTATGCCGCCGCCTACGTGGTCCTGATGCGCGCCGCCGGCATCCCGGCCCGCGTGGTCACCGGCTACCAGGGCGGAGAATTCAACCCGGTCGACGGCTTTTTGACGGTGCGCCAGTCCGATGCCCACGCCTGGGCGGAAATCTGGCTCGAAGGCCAGGGCTGGCGGCGCGTCGACCCGACCGCCGCCGTCGCGCCGTCGCGCATCGAAAGCGGTCTTGACGCCGCCCTGCCCGAAGGCGAATCCCGGCCGCTCCTGCGGCGCTTCAACCGTGGCTGGCTGACATCCCTGCGCTATCGCTGGGAAGCGCTCGACAACGCCTGGGATCAATGGGTCATCGGCTACAACGCCGACCGCCAGCGCGAAACGCTGACCGGCCTCGGCCTGACGGACCCGGACTGGCGAAGCATGGCCCTCATCATGGTGCTGGCCTGCGGCATCGCGCTCCTGTCGATTGCCGCCTGGATCTTCGCCCGGCGCGCGAAATCCCCGGCCGAGACACGGGCCTGGCATCGCTTCTGCGTGAAGCTCAAACGTTTCGGCATCCAGCGCGCGCCCTGGGAAGGCCCGCTCGACCTCGCCGCGCGTGTCGCCCGCGAAAACCCCGGCCTCGCCCCCCTGACGCGCCGCGCGGCGACACATTTCGCCGAACTGCGCTATGGCACCGGGCGGCGCGAACATCTACGCGCCTTGCGCGCCTGCGTCAAGGAACTCGCGACACGCAAGCAGCGGGAAATTTGAACCGAAAAGAGTAAAAGTGGAGGATGAATGGTAATTCATGCCTCCTCCACTTTTGCTTAGAAGCTGTTTATGATCTTCCCTCTGTGAGAAAGATGGGGAGCGCGGGCGTCTCGTAGGTCGGGCATACCTGCCCGACATGGGGCGCCACATCAAACGAAAGTGCATTTTTAACGGCCCAATGTCGGGCAAGTAGGCCCGACCTACGGATCGGATCGATGCGTCACGGGCTTGAATTGCGGTTTGTCGTAGATCATATCCTCCGCTTTTGATTACACCCCGGAAATTCAGGGACGGAAGGAGTCCAGGAGGGGCTGTGTTATCATCCCCGATTCCGATTTTTCCCAGCCCGCCCTTTTTTCCCCGTGCCGATCATCGACCTTCACTCCCATTCCCGCGCTTCGGACGGCCTGTTGTCGCCGGCCGAGGTGGGGGCGCGGGCGGTGGATAAGGGGGTCGAGTTGTGGGCGCTGACCGATCACGATGAGCTGGGCGGATTGCCGCAGGCCAGGGAGGTGGCCGAGCGGGCGGGGCGGCGTTTCATCGATGGCGTGGAGATTTCCAGCGAATGGGGCGGCGTGCAGGTGCATATCGTCGGCCTCGATTTCGATACGCGCGACGCGCCCCTGAACGCCGGTCTGGAAGCCATCCGTCGCGGCCGGGTCGAGCGGGCGCGGCGGATGTCCGCAGAACTGGAGACCCTGGGCCTTCCGGGGTGCTTTGCCGGCGCCATGCATTATGCGGAAAATCCGAACCTCATCAGCCGCGCGCATTTTGCCCGTTATCTGGTGGAGATCGGTATCCGCCGGGACGTGCGCAGCGTCTTCGATTCCTTTCTCGTTCCCGGTAAACCGGGCTACGTCGCTCATCGCTGGGCGAGGCTCGATGAAGCCATCGGCTGGATCCTCGGTGCCGGCGGTTTTGCGGTGCTGGCGCATCCGGGGCGCTACAAGCTTTCGCGCGAGGAGATGCGCAATCTGCTCGATGAGTTCAAGGGGCTGGGCGGACAGGCGATCGAGGTCGTCTCCGGCCGGCATCCGCCGGAGCAGATCGCCGAGTTTTCGTCCCTGGCGCGGGAGTACGGTTTGCTGGCTTCCTGCGGTTCGGATTTCCACGGGCCGGGGGAGAGCCAGGTCGACGTCGGCGGCAACATGCCCCTGCCCGAGGGCCT
>JAITDH010000091.1 GCA_031282665.1 Zoogloeaceae bacterium
AATCGTTCATCACCGGCGCGAAGCGCCGCTGTTCTTTGATTGCTTTGATTTGCGATGCTGCGCATCGTGGGGACGAATGTCGGATTACGCTGCGCTTATCCAACCTACAAAACCGACGCCACACCCTCGCGGATTCCGCCGCGCGCTGTTCCTGTGTGATAAAATCGTTCATTTCCAAACCTTTGGAGCAATTTCATGGCGATTGAACGCACGCTTTCCATCATCAAACCGGACGCGGTGAAAAAGAATGTCATCGGCAAGATTTATTCCCGTTTCGAGGAAAACGGTCTCAAGGTCGTGGCCGCGAAAATGGCCTGGTTGTCCGCGCGGGAAGCCGGACAGTTCTACGCGGTGCACAAGGAACGGCCTTTCTACAAGGATCTGGTGGAGTTCATGACCTCCGGCCCGGTCATGGTGCAGGTGTTGGAAGGGGAAAACGCCATCCAGAAAAATCGCGACCTGATGGGCGCGACCGATCCCAGGAAAGCGGCGCCGGGCACGATCCGCGCGGATTTCGCGGATTCCATCGACGCCAACGCGGTGCATGGCTCCGATGGCGCGGATACCGCCGCCGTGGAAGTCGCCTTTTTCTTCCCCGGCCTCGATATCCATGCCGGGCGCTGATTTTTCCTGGTCGCCCCATCGGTCATCCCGCCGTTCATCCCACATGAAGCCGGGCGTCCACCGTCCCGGCTTTTTTGTCTCCTGAACGGGGTTTCATCTTGCGCGCCATGCAGAACCTGCTCGATTTCGACGCCACGCGTCTGGCGGCCTGGTTTGCCGAACAGGGCGAAAAGCCCTTTCGCGCCAGGCAGACCCTGCGCTGGCTGCATCGTTGCGGAGCGGGGGATTTCGCGGAAATGACCGATCTGGCGAAATCGTTGCGCGAGAAACTCGCCGTCGCGGCGAAAATCGCCCCGCCCGCCCTGCTCGCCGATCATCTGTCGGAAGATGGCGCGCGCAAATTCCTGTTCGACATGGGAGAGGGCAACGCGGTGGAGACGGTGTTCATTCCCGAGGCCGGGCGCGGCACCCTGTGCGTTTCCACCCAGGTCGGCTGCGCCCTGGAATGCGCTTTTTGCGCGACGGGAAAGCAGGGCTTCAACCGCAATCTGTCCACCGCCGAGATCATCGGCCAGCTCTGGCAGGCCAACCGTCTCCTGGGGGGCGATCCGCAGGAGGGGCGCGTCATTTCCAATGTCGTGCTGATGGGCATGGGGGAGCCGCTCGCCAATTTCGAGAATCTGCTTCCCGCTTTGCGCCTGATGCTGGACGACAATGCCTACGGCCTTTCCCGCCGCCGGGTGACGGTGTCGACGGCGGGCCTGGTGCCGGCGATGGATCGCCTGCGCGACGAGTGCCCGGTGGCGCTCGCCGTTTCCCTGCACGCGCCGGACGACGAGTTGCGCGACGAACTGGTGCCGATCAACCGCAAATATCCGCTCGCCGATCTGATGGCGGCCTGCCGTCGCTATCTGGAAAAGGCACCGCGCGATTTCATCACTTTCGAATATGTGCTGCTCGACGGGGTGAACGATGGCGAGGCGGAGGCGCGCGCCCTGCTCGCCTTGACGCGCCATGTGCCTTGCAAGTTTAATATCATCCCTTTCAATCCTTTTCCCGGTTCGCGTTTCCGGCGTCCACGCCCGGAGCGCATCCGCCGTTTTTCGGAAATCCTGCTCGCGGCAGGGGAGGTGGCGACGACCCGCAAGACGCGGGGCGACGACATCGCCGCCGCCTGCGGACAACTGGCCGGACAGATTCGCGACAGGCGTTCCGGCAGGAAACAGACTGTTTTATTGGAGGAGCGAGCATCGTGAAACGTCTTTCATTCCTGGTCATGGTTCTTCTGGCCGCATCGAGTCCCGTCGTCAGGGGACAGGTCGTCATTCCCGAAACCGGCCATACCGGCCAGGTCTCCACCGACGCGCGCACCCAGGCGACCTTGCATACGGAACTGGCGGCTTTCTATTTCCAGAACGAGAGTTTCTCGGTCGCCCTGGAGGAAAGCGCCGCCGCCATCGCCGCCGACCCCACCTATGCGCCGGCCTTCACCCTGCGCGGGCTGATCTATGCCTCCCTGCACGATCTCGCGGCGGCGGAAGGCGATTTCAAGCGTTCCCTGAGCCTCGCGCCGAACGATCCGGAAATCAACAACAACTATGGCTGGTTTCTCTGCCAGTACAACGATCCGGTCAAGCTGAAGGCGTCCATTCCCTATTTCCTGAACGCGGTCAAGAATCCGCTTTATTCCACGCCCGGCCGCGCCTATACCAACGCGGGCAATTGCGCGCTCAAGATGGGCGACGGGGAGGCGGCGCGGAATTACCTGCTCAACGCGTTGCGCGTTTCCCAGGATGGCGCGCCGCAGGCGCAGGTGCTGCTGGCCCAGCTCGCCTATGCCGAAGGCAATCTGAACGAAGCGCGCAACCGCCTCCTGGAAGTTTTCCAACTGGGCTGGCAGCCCTCTCCCGAGGCGCTCTGGCTGGGCATCCGCATCGAGCGCAAGATGGGACGTCCGGCGGAAGAAAAAAGCCTGCTGGCGCAATTGCGCCGCCTGTATCCCTCTTCCCCGGAATACCAGGAATATCTCAAGGGAAATTTCTGATGAATGAAGTGGCGACCCCGTCTGTCGACGATCCGGCGGAAATACAGGTCGGCAGACGCCTGCGGGCGGCGCGCGAGGCGGCGGGGCTTGGCCTGGCGGAAGTCGCCGCGATGCTGCGCCTGAGCGAGCGGCAGGTGGTGGCGCTGGAGACGGGGGATCTGGAGAAGCTGCCCGGCAAGACCTTCGTGCGCGGCTTCGTGCGCAATTACGCGCGCGCGCTTTCCTTCGATTCCGCGCCCCTGCTGGCCCTCCTGGATCGGGCCGGCCTGGCGCCGCCCCTGCTGAATTTCCCCGAATCCACGCATGTCGCCATGCCGGCGCAGGGGCAGGAAGGGCGGCGGCGCGACCGGGTGACGGTCGGCTTCGGCTTCTTTTTCCTCATCGTCGCCGTCGTCGCCGCCTTCATCCTGCCGGACAGGATTTTGCAGGACAAGGTCGACGAGACCGGCAACGATCCCGCCAGCGCGACCTTGCCGGTTCCGGAAAACGAGGGCGCGCCGGAGGAAACCCCCGCGGAACAGGAGGAAGAAGCGGGTAATACGGCAACGTCGGGGGCAAATTCGGCGGCAACTGCGGCGGCAACCACGGCACAGTCCGCCGCCACTGCATCCGCCCCCGCTGGCGAGCATGTGCTGCATTTCGAATTCGGCGGCGATTCCTGGGTCGAGGTGAAGAACGAGAAGGAGGAACGGCTGACATCTCGTTTGCACGAAGCGGGGACGACCCGGGACATTCCCGTGACGCCGCCGATTACCGTGGTCATCGGCCGCGCTTCCGGCGTTCGCCTGAGCTATAACGGAAATCCCGTGCCGCTCAAGCCGAATGGAAACGATGTCGCGGTATTCCGCCTGCCATGAGCGAACGGGTTTTTTGCGGCAAGCTGCCCGGCCAGCCGGCGCCTCATTCCTGCATGGTCGGTTCTGTGCCGCTGGGCGGCAAATCGCCCGTCGTGGTGCAGTCGATGACCAACACCGATACGGCGGATGCCGAAGCCACCGCGCGGCAGTGCGCGGCGCTCGCCGAGGCGGGTTCCGAACTGGTGCGGATCACGGTCAATACGCCGGAGGCCGCGGCGGCGGTGCCGGAAATCCGGGAACGGCTGGAGCGGATGAACCGTCCCGTGCCGCTGATCGGCGATTTCCATTACAACGGCCATCGCCTGCTCGCCGATTATCCCGATTGCGCGCGGGCGCTCGCCAAATACCGGATCAATCCCGGCAACGTCGGCTTCGGCAAGAAAAAGGACGCGCAATTCGCGGCGATGATCGACCTTGCCTGCCGGCATGAAAAACCCGTGCGCATCGGCGTCAACTGGGGCAGCCTGGATCAGTCGGTGCTGGCGCGGCTGATGGACGAGAACAACCGCCGCCGCGTGCCGAAAGACACGCCGGAAATCATGCGCGAAGCCATGATCGCCTCCGCCCTCGAATCCGCCAACCTGGCCGAGGAACTGGGCCTGCCCGGCCGGCACATCATCCTGTCCTGCAAGGTTTCCAACGTGCGGGATCTGGTCGCCATCTACCAGGAACTCGCCGGGCGTTCCCGCTACGCCCTGCACCTGGGCCTGACCGAGGCGGGCATGGGCACGAAGGGCATCGTCGCTTCCACGGCGGCGCTCGCCATCCTGCTGCAACAGGGCATCGGCGACACGATCCGGATTTCCCTCACCCCGGAGCCGGGCGCGCCGAGGAGCGAAGAGGTCGTCGTCGCGCAGGAAATCCTGCAAAGCCTGGGCTTGCGCGCCTTCACGCCGCAGGTGGTCGCCTGCCCCGGCTGCGGCCGCACGACCTCGGTCTTCTTCCAGGAACTGGCGCAGACCGTGCAGGCATACCTGCGGCAGAAGATGCCCGAATGGCGCGGCATATACGCGGGAGTCGAGGAAATGCGCGTCGCGGTCATGGGCTGCGTGGTCAACGGCCCGGGCGAATCGCGCCACGCCGACATCGGCATTTCGCTTCCCGGGAGCGGCGAAACGCCGGTCGCGCCGGTCTACGAAGATGGCGAGAAAACGACGACCCTGAAAGGCGAAGGCATCGCCGGCGAATTCATCGGGATGATCGAAGATTATGTCGCCCGGAAATACAGGAGGAAAAGCATCGATGGCTGAAAAAAGTGAAAAGAAACCCCGCCTCCAGTCCGTGCGCGGGATGAACGACATCCTGCCCGACGAGGCCGCTTTCTGGGACGTGCTGGAAATCCTCCTGGCCGGGCTGTGCAAGAGCTACGGCTACAAGCCCATCCGCCTGCCCATCGTCGAACCGACCTCGCTCTTCCAGCGCTCGATCGGGGAGGTGACCGACGTGGTCGAAAAGGAAATGTATTCCTTCCATTCCAGCGGCGGCGACGCCCTCTCCCTGCGCCCGGAAGGCACGGCCGGATGCGTGCGCGCCGTCATCCAGCACGCCCTGGCGAAGCAGACGACGCAACGGCTCTACTACATGGGCCCCATGTTCCGGCATGAAAATCCGCAGGCCGGCCGCTATCGCCAGTTCCACCAGACCGGCGTGGAAGCCTTCGGTTTCCCCGGCCCGGATATCGACGCCGAGCAGATCCTGATGACCGCCCGCCTGTGGCGGGATCTGGAACTGGAAGACGACATCCGCCTGCAACTCAACAGCTTGGGACAGCCCGGCGAGCGCCAGCGGCACCGCGCCGACCTGGTCGCCTATCTGGAAAAACACGCGGACAGGCTGGACGACGACGCCCGGCGGCGGCTGCACAGCAATCCCCTGCGCATCCTGGACAGCAAGAATCCGTCCATGCAGGAAATCTGCGCGCGCGCCCCCAGGCTCATGGACTATCTGGGAGAGGATTCCCTGGCGCACTTCGCGGGCGTGCAACGCATACTGACGGCGGCGGGCATTCCCTTCGAAATCAATCCGCGTCTGGTGCGCGGGCTGGACTACTACAACCTGACGGTATTCGAATGGGTGACCGACAGCCTGGGCGCGCAGGGCACGGTGTGCGCGGGCGGGCGCTACGACGGGCTGGTCGAGCAACTGGGCGGGCCTCCCACGCCCGCCTGCGGTTTTGCGCTCGGCATGGAACGGCTGCTGGCCCTCCTGTCCAATACCGAGTTCCCGGAATCGCCGCCCGATGTCTATCTCGCGCATCAGGGCGAGGAAGCCGCCGCCCTGGCTTTCTGGATGGCGGAAATGCTGCGCGACGAAGCCATCGACGTGATCCTGCATTGCGGCGGCGGCAGTTTCAAGGCGCAGATGAAAAGGGCGGACACCTCCGGCGCGCAATTCGCCGTCATCATCGGCAACGACGAAGCGGCATCCGGCGAAGTGCAGATAAAGGCGCTGCGCGACGAAGCCTTCGGGCAACAGCGTTTCTCCGCGCGCGACGCGGTGGATTTCCTGAGCGAGCACATTTACTCATCCGACGAACCCGACGAAGAAGGATTCTGACATGGCAGTCTACGACCTGGAAGAACAGGAACAAATCGAAAACCTCAAGGCCTGGTGGCAGAAATACGGCAACCGCCTCACCCTCCTGCTTTGTGCCATCGCCATCGCCTCCATTTCCTGGCAAAGCTGGCGCTGGTACCAGAACAAGCAATCCGGCGAAGCGGGCGTGCTGTACGCCAACCTCGGGCAGGCGATTGCCCAGGACGAGGCGGATCAGGTGCGGCGGCTCGGCGGCGAACTGAGCAAGCGCTACGGTTCCACGGATTTCGCGCCGATCGGCATCATGCTGTCCGCCAAGTATTACGTCCTCAAGGGCGATCTGGAGACGGCCAAGGTACAGCTTCTCTGGGTGGCGGAACACGACGGGCACGAACTGGCCGACCTGGCCCGCCTGCGCCTGGCCGGGATATTGCTGGACGAAAAGGACTACGCCGGCGCCTTGCGCGAACTGGCGCACAAGCCCGCCGCCGCTTTCGCCGCCGCCTACGCCGAACTCGAGGGAGACATCGGGGTGGAGCAGGGCGAACCGGAAAAGGCGAAGGCCGCCTACCAGAAGGCGCTGGAATTGAGAAAGGCGGACTTGCGGGAAGCCGGCGCGCAGGACGAAAACGCGGTGGAAATTGCCTTCCCCATCCTGCGGCAAAAACTCGATGCCCTCGGAGGCGCCTGATGTCCCCCGTTTTTCATCACCTGCGGCATCGCATGCGCCGCCCCGCCATCCTGCTGGGAGCGGGGATTTGCGCCCTGCTGCTCGCCGGCTGTTCCAGCCTGGATTCCCTCAACCCCCTCAACCTTTTTTCCAGCGGCAAGAAAGTCAAGATGGCCGAACTGCCCGCCCTGCAGGAAAGCGCGCGCCTGGAATCGCTCTGGAGCTATTCCATCGGCAAGGCGGGTGACGCGGTCTTCTACCCGGCCGTCACCAGCAACGCCGTTTTCGTCGCCGCCGCCGACGGCAGCCTCGCGCGCCTGGAAAACGGCGTGGAAAAATGGCGCATCAAGACCGGCAAGCCGCTTTCCGCCGGGGTCGGCAGCGATGGAGAACGGGTGGCGGTCGGCACCCGGCAGGGCGAGGTGCTGGTATTTTCTGCGCACGACGGGTCGCCCCTGTGGCAGGCGAAGATGAGCAGCGAAATCCTCGCCCCCCCGCTCCTGGAAAACGACATGGTCATCGTCAGGAGCGGCAACAACCGGGTCGAGGCGCTCGACACGGATGGCAAGCGCAAGTGGTTCTACCAGCATCCGACGCCCAGTCTTTCCCTGCGCAGCACCGCGCCGCTGATCTTTGCCGACCAGTTCATCCTCACCGGCTTCCCCGGCGGCAAGCTCCTCGCCCTCTCCAGCCAGAACGGCGCGCCGGTGTGGGAAGGCACGGTCGCCCTGCCGAAAGGCGCGACCGAACTGGAACGCATCGCCGACGTCGTCGCCCCGCCCGCCGCCGCCGGGCCGACGGGATGCGCCGTCGCCTACCAGGGGCGGGTCACCTGCTTCGATTTCGCGCGCAGCGGCAACACCCTCTGGTCGCGGGAAATGTCCTCCTCCGCCGGGCTGATGGTCGATGGCCGCAGCGTCTACGTCACCGACGACGAAAGCGCCATCCACGCGCTCGACATCTCCTCCGGCAGCAGCCGCTGGAAAATGGACAAGCTCCTCCGGCGCAAACTGACCGCCCCGCTGGTCATGGCGAACGGCAACTACCTCGCCCTGGGCGACGTCGAAGGCTACCTGCACCTGATCGACAAGAACAACGGCGCGCTCGTCGGCAGAACGAAAACGGACGGCACCCCCATCCTCGTCATGCCCCTGCGCCTCACTGGCGGGCAGATCATCGTGCAGACCAAGGGCGGGCGCGTGGAGGCGCTGGAAGTGCTGGAAGCGTTGGAAGCGCGATGAAACCCACCATCGCCCTCGTCGGACGGCCCAATGTCGGCAAATCCACCCTCTTCAACCGCCTGACCAAGAGCCGCGACGCCCTGGTCGCCGATCTGCCGGGACTCACCCGCGACCGGCACTACGGCATCGGCCGGATGGGCGACCGGCCCTTCCTGGCGCTCGATACCGGCGGCTTCGAACCGCTGGTCAAGGACGGCATCCTGTACAAGATGGCCGAACAGACCGAAACGGCGATGTTCGAAGCCGACGCGGTGATTTTCGTCGTCGACGGACGCGGCGGCCTGACGCCGCAGGACAAGGAAATCGCCGACAAGCTGCGACGCCTGGAGCGTCCCGCCATCGTCGCCGTCAACAAGACGGAAGGCATGCACCGGGGCGTGGTGGCCGCCGAATTCCATGAACTGGGACTCGGCGAGCCGCAGCCCATTTCCGCCGCGCATGGCGAAGGCGTGCGCGACCTGCTCGACGACATCCTCGACCGGGCGCTCGCGGCCATGCCGGGCGAAGAAGAGGCAAACCCGGAAACCGCGGAAGACGCGGAAAGCGCAAAAGCAAAGGCGCTCAGGGTCGCCATCGCCGGCCGTCCGAATGTCGGCAAATCCACGCTCATCAACGCGCTCCTCGGCGAAGAGCGGGTCATCGCCTTCGACAGGCCGGGCACCACGCGCGACGCGATCGACGTGGAATTCGAAAAGAATGGCCGCCCCTACCGCCTGATCGACACGGCCGGACTGCGGAAAAAGGGCAAGGTTTTCGAAACGGTGGAAAAATTCTCCGTCATCAAGACCCTGCAAGCGATCGAAACCGCGCAGGTCGCCATCCTGATGCTCGACGCCCGGCAGGACATCGCCGACCAGGACGCGCACGTGGCCGACTTCATCCTGCAGGCGGGACGCGCCCTGGTCGTCGCGGTCAACAAATGGGACGGCCTTTCCTCCTACGAAAAGGACCAGATCCGGCAGACCATTGCCCGCAAGCTGAAATTCCTCGATTTCGCCCGCATCCATTTCATCTCCGCGAAGGAAAACATCGGCCTGGACAAGCTGTTCGTTTCCGTGGACCAGGCCTATGCCGCCGCCACCGCCAAGCTGCCCACGCCCAAGCTGACCCGCGTCCTGCTCGACGCCGTCGCCCGCCAGGCGCCCCCCCGCCACGGCGCGTCGCGTCCCAAGATGCGCTACGCCCACCAGGGCGGCATGAACCCGCCCATCATCGTCATCCATGGCAACGCCCTGGACCACGTTCCGGAAAGCTACCGCCGCTACCTGGAAAACACCTTCCGCGAAGTCTTCCGCCTGACCGGCACCCCCCTGCGCCTGCAATTCAACACCAGCCACAATCCCTACGCGGAGTGAGGGCGACTGTTCAGATGAAACGCGCGGCCGTATACCCGCTACTCGCCGATGAATTATCGCGTTGGCGCGAGCTTCCCGCGGACGACCTCAGCCGCCTCGCCGGGAAGCCAGCAACCGTTCGCACCGTTCTCCTCTCCGGCGAGCCTGTATCCATCGAAGTCACCCTTTCCTGGGCAAATCCAACCCGTTCCTCATTATGTATCGAGGCCGTCGCAAACGGCCCCAGCAGTTGGCGTCTCGACCGCCTATCGGAATCCGTCATCGTGCCGTTCAAAAGGGTTTTGTAGGTTTTGTAGGTTGGATGAGCCGCAGGCGTAATCCGACATTTGTTCATCATTCGGCGCTTGCGCCGCTGTTTTTTGATTTGCGATGCTGCGCATCGGTGTGGGTTGAATTGTCGGATTACGCCTGCGGCTCATCCAACCTACGACACCCAACGAACCGATCTCCGATCCCGCAGGCGGCCAGGCCGTTGAGGATGCCGAATACCAGCGCCGCCAGGGCGAAGAGGGGGACGAGGCGGAACAGGCCGTCGTGGGGAATCAGCCAGTAGCGGGCGAGGAGGATCTGGCCGGCGATGTGGGCGAAGCTGGCGCACAGGCTCCAACTGATGAGGCCGAACCAGCGCCGGGGGAGAAAGCGGACGATGGCCAGGACGGTCAGGCTGGCGAGCGTTCCCGCCAGGCTCAGGAAAAAGCCCGGCGCCAGGATTTGCCCGAGCAGAAGCCCGCTGGCGACGACCCTGAGCAGGCTCACCCAGGCGGCGACGCGCCAGCCGTAGCGTTCCAGCGCCAGCAGGGTGAC